>DASQXU010000083.1:0-25469 GCA_035639555.1 Thermoleophilaceae bacterium | reverse complement strand
CGTCCCGAGCGGCGGCCTCGCTCGCCCACGCCCAGTCGGGGCGCTCCCCGTCGGCCAGGGCGCCGTGCACGATCGGCTCGTGCCCGCGGCGGCGGAGCTCCTCGACCACCGCGTCGGCGATCCCCGTGCGCTCGTCCGCGGCAACCGCGATTCGCATGGCCCGAGAGTATCCGGGCTTAGCGGCGGCGCCCAGCCCCGCGCGTACCCTTGACTCGATGCCCGAGCTGCCCGAGGTCGAGATCACCGCCCGCCGCCTGCGCCGGGCGGCGGCCGGAGCCGAGGTCGAGTCCGCCCTCGCCCCTGGCGTGGTCGCCCTGAAGACGGTCGACCCGCCCCTGGCCGCACTCGCCGGGACCACGGTCACCGACGTCCGCCGCGTGGGCAAGATGCTCGTCGTCGACTTCGGCGAGCTCTCCCTGCTCGTCCACCTGATGTCGGCGGGGCGGCTACAGCTCTACGACTCCCCGGCCTCCCTGCGCGACCGCTCCTCCCGCCTGCTCATTCGACTCGGAGACGGACGGGAGCTCCGGCTGAGGGAGTTCGGCACCCAGCAGCGGGCCTGGACCAAGCTGTTGCCCGCCGAGGAGCTCGACCGCGACGAGGCCGTGGCCACCCTCGGGCCGGATGCATACCCACCCCCGCCGCCGGAGGAGTTCGCGCGCCTGATCGACCAGCCGCGCCACCTCCACCCCCTGCTGCGCGACCAGCGGACGCTGGCCGGCATCGGGCGCTCCTGGGTGGACGAGCTCCTCTGGGAGGTGGCGCTGTCGCCCTTCCAGAAGGGATCGGAGCTCGATCCGGGCACGGTCGAGCGCCTCAGGGTCGCGTGCGACGAGGTGCTCGGGGCGGCGCTCCGCCACTACGAGGAGGTGATCGGCGACACCGTCCCCGACAAGCTCCCCATGCCGCTCAGGGTCCACCGCCGCCACGGGAAGCCATGCCCGCGCTGCGGCGCCACCCTGGCCGGGATCCACTTCAAGGACTACGTGGTCGCGTACTGCCCGGAGGAGCAGACCAATGGGCGGGTCCTCAAGGACCGGCGCCTCTCGCGGCTTCTGAAGTAGGCGGGCGCCCCGCTCAGGTGCCGAAGCCCTCGCGCGCCTCGCGCACGAGGATCACCGCTTCGGGGAAGATCAGTCGCATCGCCGAGAGCAGCTCCTGGGACTGCTGCTCCGCGTTGCCCTGCAGGTTCAGGCGCTGGATGCCGGAGACGGTCATCTCGACCGCGAGGCGGATGGCGTTGTCCGCCCATGCCACCTTCTGGGCGCCCTGCATCTGCTCGGCGAGCTCGGCCATCCGCCGGCGGAGCTCCTCCGGGTCTCCAAACAAGCCGCCGAATGGATCTTCGGAGGACATGGCCTCACCGTAGCAGCGGCGCTGCGCGGGGCCGGCGAGTACGCCGGCCCGAGTCGCCGGTCCGGCCCAAGACCCCCCGACCGGGGGGTTGGGCAGTCGACTTCGCAAGGCGTCATCCCACCTCCCCGGTGGGCCGGCCGGGGGCGCCCAACCCGGTGCCCCGGTCCGTTGGCCTCCTAGCGGCCGCGGCGGTTAGCCGGCGCCGGATCGCGGGTACGCTTCCGCGGTCATGCGGATCTCGGAGGTGATGACGCACGGGGTGGTCACCGCCGAGACCTCGGACAGCCTCCGCCACGTCGGCCGCCTGATGCGCGAGCGGAATGTCGGCTCGGTGGTGATATGCGAGGGCGGGCGCCCGGTGGGGGTGCTCACCGACCGGGACCTGGCCATCGCGGTAGCGGCCGAGGACATCGACCCGGGCGAGGCCGCCGGGCCGCACGCCTCGCGCCCGCTCGTGACCGGGGAGCCGGACATGGACCTCGAGGAGGCCGCCGCGTTGATGGTCCAGCACCGGATCCGCCGGCTGCCGATTCGCGACGCGGAGGGCCTGGTCGGGATCGTGACCATCGACGACCTGGCGGTCCGCGCCGGGAACCTTGCCCTGGCCCAGCAGATGACCGCCGAGGTCGCCCGAGCCGCGCTCCCCGAGTTCTACTTCCACCAGCGAGGCGGGTGATGGCTCCGCTCACGCCCGAGCAGCGCCGGCGCCGCCAGCAGGTCGAGCGGGGCATCCGGGTGGTCGCTCCGGCGCTCAGCGTGCTGCTGTGGGTCGGCGAGCGGATCTCCAAGGTGGTCGAGCCCGAGGACGTCGAGTACTACCCGCCTCGGATGACCGAGGGTGAGCCACCACCCCCGGCTCCGCCCAGGGACGGCGCCGTGCAGTGAGCCGTGCGGCGCGCCCCCGGCGCGCCTGCGAGCATACGGCCGCCGTGGCTCAAGCCGAACAGCTCCAGTGGGAACGCAGGTTCGCCCTTCCTGCCGCCGGCACCGCCGTCGTGTCGGCGGCGCTGCTGGCGGCGTCGATCGCGGTTCAGGCCCCCTTCCGCCGCGACCTGCCGTCCCGCGACGATCCCGAGAAGCACCTGAAGACGGTGCTCGCGCTCGACCACCACGCCTCGGCGCTGCTGTCGTCGATCGTCGTTCAGGGCCTCGGGGCACTCGCCATCGGCGGCGTCCTCTTCTACCTGTATCGCGCCGTCCGGCACCGGCGGCCGAATGCCCCCGCCGCGCTCGTCCCGCTGTTCGTGATCGGCCCGCTGTTGATGCTCGGGGGCGGCGTGTACAGCCAGAACAAGCTCAACCGCGACGCCCACAACTTCGTGCGCGACAACGTCGGCCGGATCCCCGCCCAGGCCACGGTCTCTGCCGCCGCGGCCCGAGAGAAGGCGCTGAGCCGCCGGCCGAACAGCGCCGCGTACAAGGCGGCCAAGCGCCGCCACGATGCCCTCGCGCGGGCGAGGAGCCAGGGCGACAGCCGCGCCGACGACCTGTTGAAGGAGGGAAACGCGGCCGGAGCGATAACGACCGAGGTAGGAACCGTAGCCCTTGCCTTCTCGGTCGTGATGGTGAGCCTCAACGGCATGCGCGTGGGGCTAACCAGCCGCTTCCTGGGGATCCTCGGAATGATCGTGGGGCTGCTCCTCATCTTGCCGCTCTTCCCGGTGCCGATCATCCAGATCTTCTGGGCGGTCGCGTTGGGTCTGATCTTCCTCAACCGCTGGCCCGGCGGCAGGGGCCCGGCCTGGGCGAGCGGAGAGGCGATCCCGTGGCCGGGCCCGGCGGAGCGCGCCCAGGGCCGCCAGGGCTCGCAGGGCGGCACGCCCGAGCCGGAGCCCGAGCCCGAGGCCGGGCAGCCCCGACCGGCCTCGCGCAAGCGCAAGCGCCGCAAGCGGAGCTGATGCGTCCTCAGCTCGCGCCGGCCGCCGCGGCCACGGCGCGATAGGCGGCGGCCGGGTCGCCGTCCCCGAACACCGACGTGCCCGCGACGAACAGCGTCGCGCCGGCGGCGGCGCAGGGGCCGGCGGTCTCCGCGTCGATCCCGCCGTCAACCGTGATCGGGACACCGCCGCCGAGCAGCTCCCGCAGCCGTGCCACCTTGGCGGTCGAGCCCGGGATGTAGGGCTGGCCGCCCCAGCCGGGGTTGACGGTCATGCAGAGGAGGATGTCGAGCTCCTCGGCGAGCTGCACGGTTGCCTCGGCCGGCGTCCCCGGGTTGATCGCCAGGCCGGCCAGGCAGCCGGCGTCGCGCACCGCGTGGAGTGCGTAGTGGGCGTGCGGCGTGGCCTCCAGGTGCACGTTGATCGAGTCCGCGCCGGCGGTCGCGAAGTCGGCGACCCGTCGCTCCGGGCGCTCGACCATCAGATGGACGTCGAGCCAGCCGCCCGCGTCGTGCACCTGGTCGCGGAGCGCGTCGACCACCAGCGCCCCGATCGAGATCGGGGGCACGAAGTGGCCGTCCATCACGTCCACGTGGATCACCCGGGCCCCCGCGTCCATGACCTCGCGCACCTGCTCGCCGAGCCGCGCGAAGTCGGCGGCCAGGATCGAGGGCGCGACGCGGCGCGCCCGAAGCAGCTCCCTGCTGGTGGCCGCCGGCACGGCGGGCGACGCTACCGCCTCGTCCGCTCGCCCTCAAGCGGGCGGGAAGCAAGAGGGGCTCCCTGACGGGAGCCCCCCTCCGCAGAGCCAGCCCCGGTCCCGAGGGGCCGGCCACGGTCTAGCGCTGCTCGCTGTCCTCCGGCGGCGACTGCGTCGCGTTCTCGAGCGCGTCGCTGGAAGGGATCGACCGCCGCACCACGACCTCGCACGAGCCGTTCCGGTTGGTCGGCGTCGCGTCGGTGATCACGTCGTACTGGTCGGCGGACACGCGATCGAAGCCGCCGCCGCACGTGATCCTGTCGACCTCGCCGTCGCGGACGTGGAAGCGATCGTTCCCGTTGCCCCCGACCAGGGTGTCGCCGGTCGGGTCGCCGGGCGCGGTCACGTCGCCCCGGGCGAGGGCCCACATGTCGTCGTTCCCATCGCCGCCGTACTCGGTGTCGACGCCGAGGTTGGCGAACATGCGGTCGTTGCCGGCGCCCCCGTACTCGGTGTCGTCGCCGCGGCCGCCCGAGATCAGGTCGCGGCCGGGGCCACCGAAGATCTGGTCGTTGCCGTCGCCGCCGTGGAGGCGGTCCGAGCGACGCCCGGGGAAGCCGCCGCCGTACACCTTGTCGTTGCCCGGGCCGGCGAAGATGAAGTCGCGACCGCCGCCGCCGTGCAGGACGTCGTCGCCCTGGTTGCCGACGATGAGGTCCACGCCGGAGCCGCCGAACACCGTGTCGTTGCCGGCGTTCCCGAACAGCCGATCGGCGCGGTGGCCCGGCCGCCCGCCACCCCCGCGGATGAGGTCGTCGCCGTTGCCGCCACGGACCCGGTCGCGGCCCTGGTTGCCGTTCAGGGAGTCGTTGCCGTCCCCCCCGAAGATCCGGTCGTTGCCGCGGCCGCCGCTGACCATGTCGTTGCCCGGGCCCGCATCGACCCGGTCCGGGCCGGCCAGGGCGCGGACGGTGTCGTTCCCGGCCCTGGCGAGGATCAGATCCTTGGCGTTCGTGCCGACGAGGTTGTCGTTCCCGTCGGTGCCGATCACCGTCGCCGCGACTGCGGCGGCCGCCAGCACGAGCGTGAGGCTGGCGGCGAGTGCGATGGTGAACGCGAACCTACTGGTACGCTCGATCACGGGGCATCCTCCTTGGTCGGTGGGTGCCCCTCTAAACCGTCAAGCGGCGCCGGAGTTGCGGGGCGCCCTACGCGGGCGCCGCCTGCCGCCCGTGGCTGCGGATCTCGGCCAGGATCCGCTCGAGCCGCGGCTCGCTGTCCGCGTCCACGTGGACCATCGCGCGGGCCACCGCCGGGTGCACGCGCGCGATCTCGGCGTGCAGCGCGTGGGCCACCGCCCGGTAGGTGGGGTGGCCCTCGCGGCCCGACCGGAGCTCGATCAAGTGCATCGCCTCCCGGGCGTTCATGTCGAGCACGTAGCGGATGCGGTAGCCAAGGCAGAGCGCGTACGGGGCCAGCTCGGGTCGGCCGATCTCCACGATCCGGGCGTGCTCGGCGCGCGAGCGCTCGAGCCCCGCGCGGTAGGAGTCGGCGACGCGGGCCTCCTCGAGCTCCTCGGGCACGCCGGCGCCGAGGTCGGGGGTGAGGGCCTGCCACTGGGCGGTGAGCAGGCGATGGCGCTGGAGGTCGCGGAACGCGCCGTAGTCCGAGACGATCTCGAAGCGGTAGCGAAGGCGCTCGAAGCCGCGGCCCGGCCGGTGGCGGCGATTGCGCCGCTCGCCGACCAGCTCGGCGAGCATCGTCTCGCGCTCGTCGGGGGGGAGGGCGCGGACCGCCCGCGCCGCCTCCTCCTCCGAGCACGCGGCCTGCTCGAACAGCAGCGCCGCGAGCAGGTCATCCTCGCTCCCCTCGACGGCCAGCAGCCGCACCGAGGGGCCCGGGCGGTCACGGCCTTCGCGACGGTCGAGCCCGAGGCGGGCGCTCCAGCGGACGGCCGCGCGCCGACGCTCGTCGAGGTAGGCGATCCACTCCCCGCCACGCTCGGGACGCTCGACGCGGGCCACGAAGCTCGGCATCACCGCCTTCAGCTCCCTCAGGATCAGCTCGCCGTAGGTGCGGGCCTCGGGGAGGGGCGAGGACAGCAGGCGGAGCAGCAGCTGCTCGTAGGCCTGGCCGGTGGCGAAGATGCCGACGTGCGAGAGCGAGCTGGCGGGGAGGAGGCCGCGGAGCAGATCGAGCGCCTTGGCCCGCACCGAGCGGGCGTGGGCGGCCGCCGGCTCGTCGGGGCGGCGCGGGAAGCGCTCGGCGGCCCACGCGCTGACCTCCGGGAGCGCGGCCGAGTAGGCGTCGAACAGCGAGTCCATCGCGGCCGAGTAGTCGGGCCCGAGCGCCGGATCGCGCCAGTAGCGGTATCCGCCGCCGGGCATCGGCGAGTCGTAGGGGATGTAGCGGGTGGACTGCTCCAGGTAGGCGGCGAGCCGCCCGCGCTGGAGCACCTTCGTGACCACGTTCGAGACCCACTCGCACGCCACGTGCGCGCCGCCCAGCTGGGCGACCGAGTCGTCCCCGTAGCCGAGGAACACCCGCTCGTAGAGGCGGCGCGCCCGCTCGCCCTCGGTCCCGGCGAAGGTGGCCTGGACGGCACGCTCGAGGTCGCCGGCGAACTCGTCGAGGAACAGCCGGCGGAGCGTGCCCGGGTAGCGGGAGTAGCGCGCGAACAGCGCCCCCTTGACGGTCTCGGGCAGGCCGACGAGCGCGAACACCGGACGATCGAGGTTGGTGAAATGGGGGGCGAGGGCGTCCCGCTCCTCGGGTGTGAAGCTCTCGACCGGGTACTCCATGAGCCGGCCACGATACCTTCGGGGCCGGAGGCCCCCGCGGGTGGAGTAGCGTTGCGGTCGTGGCAGAGCGGGCCGGCACGGTCGGCGTCTCAGGGCTCGAGGAGCAGGTGCAGAGGGTCGGGCGCTCGCTCGCCGACGCGTTTCCCTCGACCGCGCGCCACCCGCTTCGGACGCTGGATGCGAAGGCCATGGAGCTCACGGCCGAGGACGCCGAGCTGCGGGCCGCGCTCTTCCGCCTGGTCGACGTCACTCCCGCGTGCCGCTCGCTGGACGACCTGGCGAGCCACCTCACCGGCTACCTCGGCGAGGTCGAGGAGCGGCCGATGCCGCTCGACGCCGCGATGCGCATGAGCTCCACGAGGGCCGGGCGGCGGGCGCTCGGGGCCGCCGCCGCGGCAGCGGTCCGCCACATGGCCCACCGGTTCATCGTCGGGGAGTCGCCCCAGGCCGCCCTTGGGGCGATCGAGGACCAGTGGCGCTCGGGGGTCGCCACCTCGCTCGACCTGCTCGGCGAGGCCACTGTCACTCAGGCCGAGGCCGACCGCTACGCCGAGCGCTGCCGCGACGCGCTGGAGGTGCTGGCGTCGGCCTCCTCGGGCTGGCCCGAGCGCCCGGTGCTCGAGTCCGACTCGCAGGGACCGATCCCGCGCGCCAACGTCTCGGTCAAGGTCACCGCGCTCACCCCGCTGATCCGCCCCGAGGCCCCGGAGCTCGGCCGCGATGACGCGGCCCGACGCATGCGCCCGCTCATGCGCACCGCCCGCGACCGCGGCGCCCACCTGCACGTGGACATGGAGTCGGTCGACACGCTCGAGACCACCAGCGAGCTGTTCTTCGAGCTGCTCGACGAGGAGGAGTTCCGCGACGGGCCGTCGGCCGGGCTCGTTCTCCAGGCCTACCTGCGCGACTCGCCCGCCCAGCTCGAGCGCGTGCTCGAGTGGGCGGCGGCAAGCGATCGGTCGCCGCCGCTCGTCGTTCGGCTCGTCAAGGGCGCCTACTGGGACCACGAGGTCGTCGAGGCCCGCCAGCGCGGCTGGCGGCCGCCCGTGTTCGAGGACAAGGCCGAGTGCGACCGCAACTTCGAGGCCCTGACTCGCCGCCTGCTCGACGCCCGCCCCCTGGTGCGGGTGGCGATCGGGTCCCACAACCTGCGCTCGGTCGCCCACGCGATCGCCTACGCCGGCGTCTCGGGGGGCGACGACCGCGACCTCGAGCTCCAGGTCCTCCGCGGGCTCGGCGACGAGCTGGCCCACGCCCTCGCCCGGCATGGCCTGCGCGTGCGCAGCTACTGCCCGGTCGGCGAGCTGGTCGCGGGCATGGCCTACCTGGTGCGCCGGCTGCTCGAGAACACCTCGAACGAGTCCTTCCTCCACGACTGGCGGCGCGGCCGCCCTGTCGAGCAGTTGCTCGCGGCGCCGTGATGACGACCGGTGAGGCGACCCGCGACGGGCTCGCCGCCTTCGCCAACGAGCCCACGCTCGAGCTGCGACGGGCGCCGGTCCGGGACTCGCTGGTCGACGCCCTGCGCCAGCTCGACGCCGAGCTCCCGCTGTCGGTGCCGGTGCTGATCGGTGGCGACCGCGGCCCGGCCTCGGGTCTCGCCTCGACCGATCCGGGGGCTCCGGGCCGCCTGGTCGCGGAGGCCGGTCTCTCGGGCGAGGCCGAGGCCCGGCAGGCGGTCGAGGCGGCGCAGCGCGGCGCCCGCGAGTGGGCCGCCCGCTCGGCCGCCGAGCGGGCGGACGTGCTCCGCCGGGCGGCCGCTCTGCTGCGGGAGCGGCGTCCCCGCCTGACCGCGCTCGAGCTACGCGAATGCGCCAAGCCGTGGGTCGACGCCGACGCCGACGTCTGCGAGGCGATCGACTACCTCGAGTACTACGCGCGCGCGGCGCTCGCGCTGGAGCGCGGCGCCGAGCTCGTCCAGGTCCCGGGGGAGCGCAACCGGATGCGCTACGCGCCCCGCGGGGTCGTGGCGGTCATCTCGCCCTGGAACTTCCCGCTCGCCATCCCGGCCGGCATGACCGTCGGCGGCCTGGCTGCCGGCAACGCGGTGATCCTGAAGCCGGCCGAGCAGTCGCCGACCTGCGCCCTGATGCTGGTCGAAGCGCTCCACGAGGCCGGGGTGCCGCCCGACGCGCTGGCGCTGCTGCCTGGCTTCGGCGACGCCGGCGCCACGCTGGTCCGCGACCCGGGCGTGCACGTGATTGCCTTCACCGGCTCGAGCGCCGTCGGGCTCGAGATCGTGCGCGCGGCGGCCGAGACGCCGGAGGGTCAGCAGCACGTCAAGCGGGTGGTCGCCGAGATGGGGGGCAAGAACTGCGTCATCGTCGACTCCGACGCCGACCTCGACGACGCCGTCCCCGCGATCGTGCACTCGGCCTTCGGCTACGCCGGCCAGAAGTGCTCGGCGGCCGCGCGGGTTCTCGCCCACGAGGCGATCGCCGACACCCTGCTCGAGCGACTGAGCGGCGCGGTCCGGGCCCTCGTCGTGGGCCAGGCCGAGCGCTTTGGGATCGACGTGCCCCCGGTCATCGAGCGCGAGGCCCGCGACCGGGTCCGGCGGTACGCGGAGCGCGCGGAGGTCGAGGGGAGAATCGCCGCCAGGCAGGTCGACACGCCCGAGGACGGGTGGTTCTGCGCGCCGACGCTGGCCTGCGAGCTCCCGCCGGGCTCGGCGGTGCTCCGGGAGGAGATCTTCGGACCGCTGCTAACGCTCGAGCGGGTGCCCGACGTCGAGGCCGCCTGCGAGGCGATCGATCGGCTGCCCTTCGCCCTGACCGGAGGGCTCTTCTCCCGCAACCCGGAGACGGTGGAGGCGGTGGCCCGCCGGCTCCCGGTCGGCAACCTCTACGTGAACCGCGGCATTACCGGCGCGATGGTCGGCCGCCAGCCGTTCGGCGGCAACAAGCGCTCGGGGATCGGCTTCAAGGCCGGCGGCCCGGACTATCTGCTGCAGTTCGCCGAGCCCCGGGTCGTCTCCGAGAGCACGATGAGGCACGGCCTGGTCGTCGAGTAGCGCTCGGCGAGCCGCGGCCAACCTCGGAGTGCGGGCCGCCTGGCGCCTTAGGCACGCGCCTCGCGCTCGGGCGCAGCGCTCGAACACGCACCGGTCGTGGCGGTGGCTAACGCGAGGTCAGTCCCGCGACCACTGGGTCCGGGGCCGATCCTGCGGCTCGCCGTCGACCTCGAGGTCCACCCGCTCGTTGAAGAAGGCGAGCATGTCCTTGACCTGGGCGGCGTCGTGGAGCGGGTCGCGGTAAGTCCAGATCAGGTCGTCCTCCAGCTCATCGCCGACCCGCACGTGGTAGTAGGAGGCGAACCCCTTGTACGCGCACGTAGTCTGCTTGTCGCTCGGCTCGAGCAGCTCGCGATGGACGTCGTCCGCGGGGATGTACCAGCGGGGCGGCAGCCCGGCCTCGAAGAGCACCTTGGCGCGCCTCGTGTCGGCGACGACCTGGCCGTGCACCCGCACCACCACGTGGCGCGAGGTCTCGCGGACATCGATCCGCGAGTAGGGATCGCGGGCGTGGCCGTGGAGCTGCTCCTCCTCCTCGAGCCATTCGTCCATCGCGTCCCAGCGAAGCGCCACCAGCCCGGCCAGGAGCGGCTCGGTGGTGAAGGTCCAGGCCGCGTCCTCGACGCGGCGGCCGTCGACGGCAAGATCGAGCATCCGGAGCTCGCCCTTCACCGGGTCCCGCTTGGTGCGCCCGCTTGGACTGAGCAGATCGCTGCGCACGTCCTCCTCCGGGAAGAGGAACATCGGGAGCCGGGCATGCTCGTGGAGAAGCCGGGGATGCCGGCTGTCGGCCACCGTCTCGCCGGCGAACCGGGCCCTGATCCACTTGGGGGACTCCTCGACATAGAGCAGCCCCTCGCGCGGCAGCTCGAGGTTGAAGCGACCGACCGGTCGCTGGCCGAACGGTCCGCTGCCGTAGGTGAGCGACATCCTCACTCAGCTTAGAGGCCGGCGGCGGAGCTTCAGATGCCGGTCAGCGAGTGCCCGATGTCGGCGACGGCGTGGAACAGCGGCGAGGGGATGATCCCGAAGACGATCGTCGCGGCGGCGAACACCACGGCCACGACCGTCACTTCGGGCTGCGCGCGGGCGTCGGCCTCCGGCGACCAGCCGCCGACCGCCCGCGCGCGGCGCGGCGGGACGGTCGGCAGGTCGACGTCGACCCGGCCCATCCACATCACCGCGATCACCCGCAGGTAGTAGACGAGCGAGATCATCGACCCGACGACGATCATCACGCCGAGCCACGTGTAGTCGCCCGAGACGGTGGAGGAGATCAAATAGAACTTCCCGATGAAACCGGCGGTGGCGGGGAAGCCGGCGAGCGAGAGCATGGCGATGGTCATCGGCCAGGCCAGGATCGGGCTCGCCCGGCCGAGGTCGCGCAGCGACTCGAGGTCGTCGCCCCGCTCCGACGCCCGCTCGCGGGCGACGACGACGGCGAACGCGGCGACGTTCATCAGGAGGTAGACGGCGAGGTAGAAGGCGGTGGCCTGCAGGCCGAGCCGCGTCCCGACCACCACGCCGGCGAGCAGGTAGCCGGCCTGGGCGACCCCGGACCAGGCGAGCATGCGCTTCAGCGAGCGCTGCGGGATCGCCCCCACGTTGCCGACCATGATCGTCACGGTGGCCAAGGCGGCCAGCGCCGGGCCCCAGTCGGTCTGCGAGCTGATGAAGGCCTCGCCGAAGAGCCGCAGGAAGATCGCGAACGCGGCCGCCTTGGTCGCGACCGCCATGAACGTCGTGATCGGAGTGGGGGCGCCCTGGTAGACGTCGGGAGTCCACTCGTGGAAGGGGGCGACCGATCCCTTGAATGCGAGGCCGGTGGCGGCCAGCGCGATGCCGGTCAGCAGCATCGGGTCGGCGATGCCGACGCTCGTGGCCACCGCGTGGTTGATCCCCGGAAAGTCGGTGCTCCCGGTCGCTCCGTACACCAGGGCGAGTCCGTAGAGGAGCGTGGCCGATCCGACCGAGCCGATCACCAGGTACTTCAGCCCGGCCTCGAGCGAGGTCCGCCGCCGGAGCTCGGTCGCGCACAGCACGTAGAGGGGGATCGACAGCAGCTCGATGCCGACGAACAGAGTGACCAGGTTGTCGGCCTGGGCAAGCACGATCATCCCGGTCACCGACCCGAGCAACAGGGCGAAGTACTCGCCGGCGCCGGCCTCGCGAACGGCGTCGGCACGCAGGGAGAGGAGCAGGGTGGCGAGGCCCGCGACACAGAACAGGACGGCCAGCCCGACGGCCAGGGTGTCGACCGACAGGGCGCCGTCGATGATCGGCTTGCGGCGCCCGGGCTCCCAGACCCAGATGAGCAGCCCGATCGCGGCGAGCAGCGCGCCCGCGGTGATGACGGGCACGAGCGTCCGCTGCACGGCCCGGCCGCGGAGCAACCCAGCGAGCAGCACCGCGATCGACCCGCCCGCGGTGGCCAGCAGCGGCGAGAGCGCCTCGTAGTCGATGGTCGGGCCCTTGAGGGCGGCGAGCTCGATCATCGGAGCGACGACACCTCGGTGCGGGCGGGGGCGATCTTGGCCGTGGTCGCCTTGTCGGTGCGGCTGATCACGAGGTTCGGGTAGACGCCGAGGGCGACGATGACCGCCACCACCGGGGCGATCGTCGCCAGGTCGAGCCGGTCCATCTCGCGCGAGGCCACGGCCTCCCCGAGGCGGTTGTGCATCGTCTGCTGGTAGAGCCGGATCATGTACACGGCGGCGAGCACGACCCCGGCGCTGGCCACGAGGCCGTAGACGAGCTTGGTCTGGAGCGTCCCGAACAGGATCAGGATCTCGCCCACGAAGTTCGGCGACCCGGGCATGGCCAGGGTGGCGAAGGCGATGATGAGAAACAGCGCCGCGAGCACGGGCGCCCGGAAGGCCGCCCCGCCGAGCCGGGCGAGGGACGTCTCGCCCCCCGCGCGGGCGGCGATCACCGCGATGATCAGGAACAGCGGAACGACCACGAGCCCGTGGTTCAGCATCTGCATGACCGCCCCCTGGGCGCCCTTCGGGTCGAGCGAGAAGATGCCGAGCGTGATGAACCCGAGCTGGGCGATCGAGGAGTAGGCGACGACGAGCCGGGCGTCGTCCTGCGAGAAGGCGAGGACCGAGCCGTAGAGGATCGACACCACCGCGATCACGATCACGAGCTCCTGCCAGTGGTGCGCGCCGCCGGGGAGGATCGGCAGGACGATCCGCAGGAAGCCGTAGACCCCGACCTTCGAGAGCACCCCCGAGAGCAGCGCGAGGACGGGCAGCGGGGTGGCGCGGTAGGTGTCGGGCACCCAGCCATGCAGCGGGAACAGCGGGGCCTTGACCAGGAAGGCGGCGGCGAACAGCCAGAAGATCCACTCCTGCGAGCCGAGTGGGATGGCGCGGTGCTGGAGGTCGGCGAGCGAGAACGAGATGTGCCCGCCCGCGGGGGTTGCGATGACCCCGAGCGCGACCGCGCCGGCGAGCATCAGGAGCGAGCCGACCAGCGTGTAGATCACGAACATGGTGGTGGCCCGCACCCGGTTGTCGGTGCCCCAGCCCCCGATCAGGAAGTAAAAGGGCACGAGCATCAGGTCGAAGAAGACGACGAACAGGGCGAGGTCCTGGGCGCAGAACGCGCCGAGCACCGCGGTCTCGGCCAGCGCCAGGTTGAAGAAGTAGAGGCGCGGGCGCTCCTGCTCGCGCATGCAGGACCACAGCGTGGCCGGCACCCAGGCGATCGAGGTCAGGGCGATCAGGAACAGGTTGAGGCCGTCGACCCCGAGCCGGTAGCGGATCCCGAGCTGCGAGATCCAGGCCTCGTCGGTCACGTGCTGGAGCGCTCCGCTCCCGCGGTCGAAGTCGGCGATCAGCGCGATGGCCAGGGCGAGGACCGCCACGGTCGCCGCCAGAACCAGCCAGCGCCCGCTCCCCCGGGGAAGCAGCGCGCCGACCAGGCCGGCGGCGACGGGGAGGAAGATCAGGATCGAGAGGTGGAGCATCGCTCTAGGAGCTCACGATCAGGAAGTAGAGGGCGAGGCCGCCGAGCCCCACGAGAAGAAGCAGCGCGTAGCCGCGCAGGTAGCCGCTCTCGGCCCCGCGCGCGACCGAGCTGGCCGCCCGCACCGCGCCGGTGGTGCCGCCGACCAGCACCCCCTGCACGAAGTCGGACTCGACCACCGTGCGGCCGAAGCGGCCGACCGCCAGCGCCGGGCGGACGAACAGCAGCTCGTAGAGCTCGTCGAAGTACCACTTGTTGAACAGGAAGGTGTGGAGGGGGTCGAGCCGCTCCCGAAGCTCGAGGCGCAGCGAACGGCGCCTGAGGTAGAGGAAGTAGGCGGCGGCGATCCCGGCCGCGGCCAGGACGGCGCCGATGACGAGCCCGACCCACTCGGCCCCCGTGCTCGGGCCGTTGGCGGCGAGGCGCGAGTCGGCGAAGGTCGGCGCGAGGAACTTCTCGAGCCACGTGGTGACGCCGGGAATGAACACGATGCCGCCGACCAGCGACAGGACCGAGAGGGGACCCATGGCGAGGCGCATCGGCCACGAGCGCTCGGCGATGTGGTGCTCGGGCCCCGGAAAGCCCACGTCGGTGTCCTCGGCCTCGCCGCTGGCCGGGTTCTCGGGCGCGTGGTGGGCGAGGTGGCCGCGCTCGAGCTCGCGGGCCTCGGGCACGGGCTCGCGGAAGAAGGCCCGGAACACCATGCGAAAGGCGTAGAACGGCGTGAGCAGCGCCCCGATCAGCGCGAACACCGCGAGCACCACGTAGCCGCCGCCGCGGTGCAGCGTGAAGGCGATGATCGAGTCCTTCGAGAACCAGCCGGCGAACGGCGGGAAGCCGGCCAGCGCCAGGGCGCCCGCGGTGAACGCGACGAAGGTGAACGGCATCGCGCGGCGGAAGCCGCCCATCCGGTCGAGCGACTGGTTGCCGGACATGGCGCCGATCACCGAGCCCGCCCCCATGAAGAGGAGCGCCTTGAAGAACGCGTGGGTCATGAAGTGGAAGAAGCCGGCGGTGTAGCCGGCGACCGAGACCCCGAGCACCATGTAGCCGATCTGGGAGATCGTGGAGTAGGCGATGATCCGCTTGAGGTCGGTGACCACGAGCGCGACCGTCGCCGCGAAGACGAGCGTGGCCGTGCCGATGATCGCCGACACGTCGGCCGCGGCGGGGGCGAGCTCGAACAGCGGGTGCGCGCGCCCGATCAGGTAGACGCCCGCGGTGACCATGGTGGCCGCGTGGATGAGGGCGGAGACCGGGGTCGGCCCCTCCATGGCGTCCGGGAGCCAGGTGTGCAGCGGAAGCTGGGCCGACTTGGCGAACGCCCCCAGCAGCAGGAGCAGACAGGCGGCGACGAGCGGTCCCTGGTTGGTGTGGAAGGCGCGGTGGGCGCCGGCGAACACGCCCTTCCAGTCGAGCGCGCCGGTGTACTTGAGCAGCAGGAACGCGGCGATCACGAGACCGACGTCGCCGACCACGTTGATCACGAACGCCTTGATCCCGGCGTAGGTGGCCGTGGTCCGCCGGTACCAGAACGAGATCAAGAGGTAAGAGGCGGCGCCGACGAAGGCCCAGCCGACGATCAAGATGACCAGGTTGCCGGCCAGGACCAGCAACAGCATCGAGAACACGAAGTAGTTCAGGTAGGCGAAGTAGCGCGCGTACCCGCGGTCCGACCCCATGTAGGCGACCGAGTAGACGTGGATCAGGAACGACACCCCCGACACCACGAGGCACATGAACACGGACAGGGGGTCGACCAGCGTCTGCAGGCCGACGTGGAAGTTGGCTGTGCTCGCGTAGGTGAAGGCGGTTGCGGTGAGCGAGCGGTCGCTCGGCGCGCGGTCGAGCAGCGTGAGGAGCGCCCCCACGCTCGCGACGAAGGAGCCGAGGATCGCCGCGCTCGCGATCCAACCGGCGGAGCGGCCGGGCAGGGTCCGCCACCCCAGGGAGACCACGAGCATCCCGACCAGTGGGCAGGCGAGGACGATCCAGGCCCAGCTCGTCGGGCTCAACCGCGCAGCTCCGACATCTCGTCGACGTCGATCGGCAGTCGCCGCCGGTACATGGCGACGATGATCCCCAGCCCGATCACTACCTCGCAGGCGGCGATCACCATCACGATCAGCGCGAAGATCTGACCGGCGCCGCCGCCGTACATGCGCGAGAAGGCCACGAGGGCGAGGTTGCCCGCGTTCAGCATCAGCTCGAGGCAGAGCAGGACGACCAGCGGATTGCGCCGGGTGAGCACGCCGGCCGCGCCGATGCAGAAGATGAACCCGGAGAGGACGACGAACCAGGCGATGTCCACCGCTACGGGCTCCTCCGCGCGGTCGGGGCCCCGGCCGCCACGGGCTCGGCCGTGGTCGCCTCGGCCTCCGGCCCCTCGAGCCCGCGCCGCCGTCGCGCGAGGACGACCGCCCCCACGGCGGCGATCAGCAACAGGTAGGACGCCGCCTCGAACGGGAACAGGAACTTGGTCAAGAGCAGCTGCCCGATCTGCCCCGGGGCGCCGAACCCGGCGCCGACGTGGGCGCCCCGCGAGTCGAGCGCCGCCAGGCTCGAGCCCAGGATGGCGAAGCAGAGCTCGAGGAGCAGCACGCCGGCGAACAGCGGCCCGAACGCTCCGATCGCTCCGCCCTCCGGGGGTCGCAGCGGCTGATCCGAGCCGCCGATGTAGGCGACCACGAACACGTACAGCACCATCACCGCGCCGGCGTACACGACGACCTGGGCGGCGGCGATGAACTGCGCCCGGAGCAGCAGGAAGAGCACGGCCAGGAAGATCAGGTGGCCGACCAGCGCCAGGACGCTGTAGAACGGGTCGCGCAGCATCACCACCCCGATGGCGCCGGCCAGCGCCCCGATGCCGGCGACGAAGAACATGACCTGCTCAAACCACACTGAGAACCACCCGGCCAACTGCCAACCGCCAACTGCCAACCGCGAACCGCCACCTGCCAACTGCCAACTGCCAACTGCCAACTCCGTCCTGCAAACTGCCCCCGCGCGCCACGGCTACTCCCCCTCCCTCCGCAGCGGCGTGTGCTCCGGCGGATCCGCGAGCAGCATCTCCTTGGTGAAGATCAGATCCGAGCGCGTGTAGTCGGCGAGCTCGTAGTCGTTGCCCATCGTGATCGCGTCGAACGGGCAGGCGACCTCGCAGTAGCCGCAGAAGATGCAGCGGGTCATGTTGATCTCGTAGACCGCGGCGTACCGCTCGCCGGCCGAGACCTGGTGCTCGGGGGTGTTCTCAGCGGCCACGACGCGGATGCACTCGGCCGGGCACGCCGCCGCACACAGTGAGCAGCCGACGCACTTCTCGAGCCCGGTGTCCTCGAAGCGGTGGAGCTTGTGACGACCGCGAAAGCGCGGGTAGACCGGCGTCTTCTGCTCGGGGTACTGGACCGTCACCGGGCCCTCGACCACCCGGCCGAGGGTGGTGCGCAGACCGCGGAGCGTGGCTCCGAAGATCCGGTAGGCGCCACCGAGCCCGCCGGGGTCCGGGCCGCGCTGGACCTCGATCACGTCCTCGCCGGGGCTCCAGGGAGTCACGTGGCCACCACGACGATCGCGGTCACCAGGATGTTCACGGTCGCGAGCGGCAGCAGCACCTTCCAGCCGAACGACATGAGCTGGTCGTAGCGCAGCCGCGGGAGGGTCGCCCGGACCCAGATGAAGAGCACCAGGAAGGCGAACATCTTGAGCACCACCCAGAGCGGCCCGAGCGCGACCGGCCCTGGGCCACGCCAGCCGCCGAGGAAGCACGCCGTGGCCACCCCCGCAATCACGATCATCTCGACGTACTCGGCCATGAAGAACGAGCCGAACCGCATCCCGCCGTACTCGGTGTTGTAGCCCTGGACGAGCTCGGCGTCGGCCTCGGGCAGGTCGAACGGCGGCCGCGCGGACTCGGCGAAGCCGGCGACCAGGAAGATCAGGAAGCCGACGAGCTGCGGGACCACGTACCAGATGTGCCGCTGGGCGTCGACGATGTCGACGAGCGACAGCGACCCCGCGGTCATCGCCACCCCGAGCAGCGAGAGGCCGATCGACACCTCGTAGGAGATGAGCTGGGCCGCCGAGCGCATGGCGCCGAGGAACGAGTACTTCGACCCGGACGCCCAGCCGCCGAGCAGGAGCGCGTAGAAGGCGAGCGAGCCGAACGCGAAGAAGTAGAGGAGCCCGATCGGGACGTCGATCCCGTAGAGCCCCAGGCTCCCGCCCCACGCGCCGAACGGACCGAACGGTATTACCGCGAGCGCGGCTATCGCGGTGGCGATCGAGACCACCGGCGCGAGGGCCATCAGCCACGGCACCGAGGTCTCGGGCGTCGAGGCTTCCTTGGAGAGCAGCTTGAGGACGTCGGCCATCGGCTGGAGCAGCCCGTACGGGCCGACCCGGTTGGGGCCGAGCCGGGACTGGAAGCGGCCGAGGAGCTTCCGCTCGAGCAGGAGGATCATCGGCACGACCCCGAGGATGAATCCGAAGATGACGATCGACTTGGCGATCTGGACCAGCACGGTCTCGATCACGCCTTGCGCACCTCCACCGTCGCCGGCGCGCCCCCCCGAGGCCCCAGGAAGACGTTCCCGGGGGGCACGCCACTGCGCACGGCCGCCCGCGCCCGCACGCTGTGCCCGTTCCAGGTGACCTCCACCTCGTCGCCGGGGTCGACCGCCAGCCGCCGCGCGTCTTCGATCGAGAGCTCCGCGCGGGGAGCCGGCGCGAGGAACTGGAGCACGGGGGAGTGCTCGACCTCGGGTCCGCTCCAGAGCGACGGCACCGCTCCGAGCCGCGGCGCCTCGACGAGAGACGGCGGCTCGGCGAGGGGCTCGACCGCGGCCTCGGCCTGCGGCGCCGCCGAGGCCGCGTCACGCTCTTGCCAGCGAACACCGTGCCCCCCGATCTCCTCGAGGGTCAGTCCACGGTAGAAGGGCACGGCCTCCGCCACCATCGCGGTGACCATCGGGGCGGTGTGGGCGTCGATCGGCGTCCCGAGCCGGAGGCAGAGCTCGGCGAGGACGCTCCAGGTCGCGCGCACCTGGTCGGCGTGGCCGATCGCCTGGCGCACGCGCTGGAGGCGCCCGTCGGGATGGGCGAGCGTGCCCTCCTTCTCGGCGTTCGACTCGGCCGGGAAGACCACGCTCGCGTGCTCCTCGAGCAGCGGGGTGAGGAAGCTGGCGAACGCGATGAGCGAGTCCGCGCGTTCCACCGGCTCCTCCCACTGCGCGGGCTCGAGCTCGCCCCCGAGCAGCAGCAGCGAGCGGAGCTCCTTCCCGAGCGAGGAGGCGATCTCGTCCCCGTCCATGCCCGCCGGCTCGGCGTCCCGCAGCCCGGGGGCCAGGTTCGGGAGGCAACCCACCTCGCGTAGCCCCCGGCCGTTCGTCCCGGCCGGCACCTCGATGAGCCCCGAACCCGCCTTGCCGGTCATCCCGAGGGTGGAGGCCACCGCGATCAGCGCCTCCAGCGCTCCGGGACCGCGGGCGCCGTGTCCGAGCCGCTCGCCCCAGAGCACGACCACGTCGCGAACATGCCGGAGCAGCTCCGCCGCCTGGCGCACCGCCTCCGCGCTGGTCCCGGCCGCCGCGGCGAGCTTCTCCGGGTCCTTGCCGGCCCCGCGCGGCGAGCCGAGGGCGCCGGCCAGCGCGGTGAGCAGCGCCTGCTCGGCGCCGGGCGCGTAGCGCAGCGTGGCGGCGGCGTTCGGATCGAGGGCCGAGGGGCGCGGCGTGGCGACCACCAGTCGCGCGCCGTGGCGGCGCACCGCCTTGCGAACCCGGAGCTCGAAGATCGGCGCCTCCTCGATCAACTCGGTGCCGAGGACGAGGATCGCGCCCGCGTACTCGACGTCCGAGAGGCGGGCGCCGAGCTCGGGCCGGGCGAGCAGGCGGGCGTGCTTCGGCTCGATCCGGCCGCCCAGCCGGGAGTCGACGTGCGGCGAGCCGAGCGCCTCGCGCATGAGGAGCTGGAGCAGGAAGCCCTCCTCGTTGGTCGTCTGGCCCCCGGCGATCGCGGCGGTGCGCTCCCCGGCCCGCCCAAGCGCGGACGTGGCCTCGGCGAGGGCGCGCTCCCAGGACACCTCGCGCAGCTGGCCGCCGTCGTTCACGAGCGGCGCGGTGACGCGCTCACGAGCGTGCATCGACTGGTACGCGAAGCGGCCCTTGTCGCAGAGCCAGCCGTCGTCCACCTCGTGGTTGTCGCGCGCCATCACGCGGACCACCCGGGCGTCGTCGCGGATCGTGAACTTCAGGTTGCACTGGCTCGGGCACAGCGTGCAGACCGAGCCCGAGTCCTCGACGTCCCACGGCCGGGCCCGGAATCGGTAGGCGGTCGAGGTGAGGGCGCCGACCGGGCACAGCTCGATGATGTTGCCGCTGAACGGCGCCACGTAGGGGCGGCCGTCGTGGGTCCCGACGAACGTATGGTCGCCGCGCTCCAGGAACACCAGCTGGTAGTCCTCGGCGATCTCCTGCGAGAACCGCACGCAGCGGTAACAGAGGATGCAGCGCTCGCGGTCGATCGCCACGAGGGGCGAGAGGTGCAGCGGCTTCTTGAAGTGCCGCTTCGGCTCGATGTAGCGGGAGCGGCCGGGTCCCCAGCCGAACGAGATGTCCTGGAGCGGGCACTCGCCGCCCTTGTCGCACACCGGGCAGTCGAGCGGGTGGTTGATGAGCAGGAACTCGACGATCGCGTTCTGCGCCTGCTTGACCTGGTCGGAGGTCGTGATGACGACCATGCCGTCCTTGACCGGGGTCGAGCAGGCGGTCTGAAGCTTCGGCATGCCCTCGATCTCCACCAGGCACATGCGGCAGGCGCCCACAGGGTTGCCAAGCTTCGGCTCGTAGCAGAAGTACGGGATCTCGACGTCGCCCTGCTTCGCGGCGTCGACGAGCATCATGCCCTCCGGGGCGCGGACCTCCTTGCCGTCAACCTCGAAGGTGATGTAGGTGGGCTCGGGGCGGGGCACGGGGCGTTCCGGGTCAGGCGGGTCCGGCCCCGGCCGCGGCGGCGAGCTCCCCCGCGCCCATCGCCTGGGCCTCCTCGAGGGCCCGGCGGCGGCGGGCGCTCTCGATGTGCTCCTCGAACTCCTCCCGGAAGTGCTCGATCATCGAGCCGACCGGCATCGCCATCGAGTCGCCGAGGACGCAGAGGCAGTGGCCGATGATGTTCTGCTGGACCTGGGCCATGATCTCGAGGTCCATCGGGGTGGCCTCGCCCACGTCGATGCGCTCGAGGGTCTTCACCGTCCAGTTCGTCCCCTCGCGGCAAGGGACGCACTTGCCGCAAGACTCGTGGCGGTAGAACTCGGCGAGCCGTAGGGCCAGCGGCACTAGCGGCTGCGAATCGTCGACGACGATGATCGAGGCCGTGCCGAGCATCGAGCCGGCCTCCGCCATCGCCTCGTAGGTGAACGGCAGATCGAGGTGCTCCTCGGTGAGCACCGGCGCCGAGGAGCCGCCCGGGAAGAAGCACTTGATGCGCCGTCCCTCCGGCGGACCCCCGGCGAGGCCGTAGATGATCTCTCGTACCGGGATGCCGAGTTGGACCTCGTAGTTGCCCGGGCGCTGGACGTTGCCGGAGACCGACACGATCTTCGTGCCGGTCGAGTTGCCCTCGCCGAGCGAGCGGAACCAGTCGGCGCCGTGCTCGATGATCAGCGGGCAGTTGCACAGGGTCTCGACGTTGTTGATCAGGGTCGGGCCCTGGTAGAGGCCCTGGTTCGCCGGGAACGGCGGCTTCAGCCGCGGGTTGCCTCGCTTGCCCTCGAGCGCGTCGAGGAGCCCGGTCTCCTCCCCGCAGATGTAGGCCCCCTTACCGCGGTGGAGGACGAGGTCGAAGGAGTGGTCCGAGCCGAGGATGCGCTCGCCGAGGTAGCCCCGGTCGTAGACCTCCGCGAGCGCGGCGTCGAGGATCTCGGCCTGGAGCTCGTATTCGCCCCGGATGAAGATGAAGCCCTTGTTCGCTCCGGCGGCGATCGAGGCGATGATGCAGCCCTCGATCAGCAGGTGGGGGTTCTTCTGCATGAGCAGGCGGTCCTTGAAGGCGCCCGGCTCCGACTCGTCTGCGTTGCAGGCGAGGTACTTGTCCATGTGGCCGCGCGGCATGAACCCGGCCTTCTTGCCCATCGAGAAGCCGGCGCCGCCGCGCCCCCGTAGGCCCGAGGCCTCGAGCTCCGAGAGCACCTCCTCGGGCTGCATCTCGAGCAGCGCCTTGCGCAGCGGTCGGTACCCGCCGAGCCGCTCGTAGACCTCGATGCGATGCAGGTTGGGCTCGTCGATGTTTGCCAGCAGGACGAGGCGCTCGCTCACTGCCCCATGCCCTCCTCGTCGCGGTCCTTCACCGTGCCGCCAGGGGGTGAGACGTCCGGCGGGGTGGGTGGGGCGGCGGTCTGCTCCCGCCCGGGGGGTCGCTGGTCGTCGGCGCGGGCCTCCGGGCCGGCCGACCGGGCGGCCGCCACCTCGGTGTCCCACGGCAGCCGGTAGTCGGCGTCCTCGAGCCCCCGGCCAGGCAGCACTGTGCGACCGTTCTTGATCGCCGAGACGATCTCGGCGGCATCGGTCACGTCGAGCGGACCGACGTAGCGGCCGTCGATCGACGCCATCGGGGCCATGTCGCAGGCGCCCAGGCACTCGAACTCGCGGACCTCGGTGTCCTCGAGCCCCTGCCGCCGGGCCTCGGCGGCGATCGCGTCGTGGACCCGCTTCGCGTCGCGCAGGTGGCAGGCGACGCTGGTGCACACGTACACGTAGCGCGAGCCCCGTGGCTCGGTGCGAAGCATGTCGTAGAAGGTGGCCAGCGAGGACAGGTAGGCCGGGGTCACCTGCATCACCGCCGCCACCTCGAGCAAGGCCCTCGGGGAGCACCAGCCGTAACGCCGCTGGGCGGCGCCGAGCGCGGGAAGGGCGGCCGAGTGGCGGTCCGGGTAGCGCGCCATGTACGCCTCGATCTCCCGGCGCAGCTCGTCGGGGACCGGCACCTCGGCCGGATCGGGCACGACCGCCGGGTCGGCATCCAGGCTGACCGGCTCGTCCCAGCCGCGCGGCAGCGGGCGGCGGCGGGCGGCCGGGTCGCTCGCGAGGTCCCGCCCCGGGGCGGCCCGGATCGCGCCGGGGTCACGGGCCTGCTGCATCCGCTCCTCAGCCATTTGCGCCTCCGGCGCCGGATTGCTGGTCGCTGGTCGCTGGTTGCTGGGTCACCTGTCTACTCCGCCGAGGATTGGGTCGAGCATTGCTACACACGCGATCAGGTCGGCGATCAGCCCGCCCTTGCCCATCTCGGGAAGGGCCTGGAGGTTCACGAACGAGGGATCCCGCATGTGGACGCGCGCCGGCTTCGCCGAGCCGTCGGCCACCACGAAGCACCCCAGGTCGCCGCGGGGGGACTCGACCGCGCGGTAGGCCTCGCCGGGCGGGACGCGGAAGCCCTCAGTGACCAGCTTGAAGTGGTGGATCAGCGCCTCCATGCTGGTCGCCAGCTCGTGGCGCGGGGGCAGCGCGACCTTCCGGTTGGACGTGATGTAGGGGCCCTCGGGTAGCCCGTCGAGTGCCTGCTCGACGATCCGGAGCGACTCCCGGATCTCGGCCAGCCGTACCCGGTAGCGGTCGTAGTTGTCGCCGACCGTCCCCACCGGAATCTTGAACTCGAAGTCGGCGTAGGCGCTGTAGGGCATCGCCTTGCGCAGGTCCCACGGGTTGCCGGCGGCGCGCAAGAGGGGCCCGGTCACCCCGAGCTCGAGCAGCTTCTCCTCGGGCACGATCCCGGTGCCCTTGGTGCGGCGCAGCCAGATCTCGTTGCGGTCGAGCAGCGCCTCGTACTGGTCGATCCGCGAGCCCAGCACCGTGATGACCTCGCGGCACTTGGCGTCGAACCCGGGCGGGATGTCCTCCATCACCCCGCCAACCTGGATGAAGCGCGGGTGCATTCGCTGGCCGCTCGACATCTCGAACAGGTCGAGGATCAGGTCGCGGTCGCGGCAGCCCCACCAGAGCATGGTGACCGCCCCGATGTCGAGGGCCGCGGTGGCGATCCAGAACAGGTGCGAGGCGACCCGGTTGAGCTCGAGGTGGATCACCCGCAGGTACTCGGCGCGCCGGGGGACCTCCTCCTCGAGCAGCGCCTCGACGGCCATGCAGAAGGCCTGGGCGTTGAAGTAGTAAGAGAGGTAGTCCATCCGTTCGACGAACGTGATGACCTTCCAGTACTGCTGGTCCTCGCAGCTCTTCTCGATGCCGGTGTGGACGTAGCCGATGATCGGCTTGATCTCGCGCACGATCTCGCCCTCGAGGGTGCACAGCAGGCGGAGCACCCCGTGCGTCGCGGGGTGGTGCGGGCCGAGGTTGATGGTCAGGAGCTCGGTCTCCGGCGCCTCCGGCATCCCGGCCTCGGTGCCGACCACCGGCGCCTCCATGCCCGGCGTGAAGGCCGAGGACTCCACCTCCCGGTCAGGCGCGTCGAGCCCGCTCTGGCCGTTCCCCCGGTCAGTCATACCAGCGCGGCAGCTTCCGCTCGTTGAAGGTGAAGAGGACGGGCTCGCCGCCCATCGGGAAGTCGCGTCGCTGAGGGAAGCCCTCGTAGTCCTCGGGCATCAGGATGCGGCGGAGGTCCGGGTGGCCCTCGAAGACGACCCCGAACATGTCGTAGACCTCGCGCTCCTGGAAGCTCGCCGTCGGGAAGAGGTCGACGACCGTGGGCACTCGCGGATGGTCCACCGGCACCCGGGTCTTGACGTTCAGGCGGTCGGTCCTCTCCATCGAGAGCAGCTGGTAGTGCACCCCGAGCCGCGGCTCGTCGGGGAGGTAGTCGCAGCCGTGGAGGCTGGCCAGGAATCCCCAGGGCTCCTGGTCCCGGCTTCCCAGATAGTGGAGGACGTCGTGCACCCGCGCCGGCGCCACCTCGAGCGTCGCGTCGCCGCGGTAGTAGACGGTGTCAACCACCGCCTCGGACGCGACCTGGTCGCGCACACGCTGGGCGGTCAGCTCGAGGCCGGTCGCGTCCAACCGCTACCTCCGCGGAGCGTCCAGCTCCGCGCGGCGGCGGCGTCTCCCGGCCCGCGGCCTCGCGATCAAGAGACCTCCTCCGTGCCCTCCGCCCTGTAGCGCTCGCGCCAGCTCAGGCTGCGATCGCCGGTGATCTTCTGCTGCAGCTTGATGATCCCGTACATCAGCGCCTCGGGCCGCGGCGGGCAGCCGGGGACGTAGACGTCGATCGGCAGGAACTTGTCGGCGCCGGCGACGAGCGCGTAGTTGTTGAACATCCCCGCGCTCGACGCGCACGCCCCCATCGAGATCACCCACTTCGGCTCGAGCATCTGGTCGTAGATCCGGCGGATGACCGGGGCCATCTTCGTCGCGACCCGTCCGGAGAGGATCAGCATGTCGGCCTGCCGGGGCGAGAAGCGGATGACCTCGGCCCCGAAGCGGGCGAGGTCGTTCCGGGGCGAGCCGATCACCGTGATCATCTCGATCGCGCAGCAGGCGAGCCCGAAGCCGAGCGGCCAGACCGCGTTCCGCTGAGCCCACCGCTGGGCCTCGGCGAACCTGGTGAGGATCACCCTCTCCTGGACGTACTCCTCGAGGTCGCGGCCCTCGAGCTCCCCGCGGAGCATCTGTTGGGCGCGGAGCTGCCGGACGCGCAGGTCGCCGTCGCCCCCGACTCGCTGGCGCGTTACCTCCACTCGAGCGCTCCCCTCCGCCACACGTAGACGAAGGCCACGAGCAGAAGGGCGACGAACACGATGGTCTCGCCGAGCG
>DASQXU010000082.1:0-9020 GCA_035639555.1 Thermoleophilaceae bacterium | reverse complement strand
GCCGACACGCGGCGCGGGAACCGGCCGAGCTTCGTCGACGCGGCGCCGCCCGAGGAGGCCGAACCGCTCTACGAACGGGTGCGGGCCGCGCTCGGCGCCAAGGGCGGCGCGTTCGGCGCGCGCATGGCGGTGGAGCTCGTGAACGACGGTCCGGTGACCGTCCTGCTCGAGGCTTAGCTCCGCTTTACGCGGCTATACTGGATGCGAACTTTCAGACGCAAGCGGCCTATGGGCCGCGCCTGAAGGTGGGCCTCGCAGCCCACCTTTTTTTCGATCCGAGTGGAGACAGTGCAGACAGCGATCCAGAACATCCAGGCCGACATCGAGTCCCGGCTCGCGTCGCTCGAGCCGGAAGTGGAGGTGCTGCTCTGCGAGCGAGTGGCCGCCGAGCGGCTGCGTCTCGTGATCGACCGCCCGGGCGGCGTTGATCTCGCCCTGTGCGAGCGGGTCACCGGACATCTGCGGGACCTGCTCGTCGACTTCGGGCTCGAGGTGTCCTCGCCCGGCCCGCGGCGTCCGCTGACCAAGCCCGAGCACTACCGACGCTTCCTCGGCCGGCGCGCCCGGCTGCGCGTCAACGCGCGCGACCGGGGTCGAGCGACCGTCACCGGCGAGCTCGTCGGCGCCTCCGACCAGGAGGTCACGGTGGCCGCGGACGACGGCCTGATCTCGCTCCCCTACTCGGAGATCAGGCGCGCCAATCTGGTGGAAGGGAGCTAGCGACCATGTCCAGGGAGATCGTCGACGCCGTCACCGCACTCGCCCGGGAGAAGGAGATCCCGCCGGACACGCTGATGTCCGCGCTCGAGGACGCGCTGCTGTCGGCCTACAAGAAGACGCCGGGAGCGGCAAAGTACGCCCGGGTCGAGGTCGATCGCGGCAGCGGCGACTTCCGGGTCTACGAGCTGCTCGTGCCGCCCGAGCTCGAGGAGCGCCTGCTCGCCGAGGTCGAGCAGGAGCAGGGCGAGCCCGAGGTCGACCCCGAGACCGGCGAGCTGCGCGAGCCAGAGGAGCCCGAGCTCTCCCAGGAGGTGCTCGCTCAGCACCGCGACCAGATCGAGGAGCACGACGTCACCCCCGAGGACTTCGGCCGCATCGCGGCCCAGACCGCCAAGCAGGTCATCCTCCAGCGCGTCCGGGAGGCCGAGCGCGACCGGATGTTCCATGAGTACCAGGACCGGGTCGGTGAGCTGATCACCGGCATCGTTCAGCAGTCCGACTCGCGGTACACCCTCGTCCAGCTCCGGGAGCGAGTGGAGGCGCTTCTGCCGCGCTCCGAACAGGTTCCGGGCGAGCGCTACGACCACGGGCAGCGGGTCAAGGCCATCATCAGCGACGTCTCCGCCCAGGCCAAGGGGCCGAGCATCGTCGTCTCCCGGCGCTCGCCGGATCTCATCCGGGCCCTGTTCGAGCTCGAGGTGCCGGAGATCGCCGACGGCCTGGTGGAGATCCAGAACGTGGCCCGCGAGCCGGGCTACCGCTCCAAGATCGCGGTGGTCTCGCACGCCTCGGGCGTCGACCCGGTCGGCGCCTGCGTCGGTCCGCGTGGCTCGCGCGTGCGGATGGTGGTCTCCGAGCTCCGAGGCGAGAAGATCGACATCATTCCGTTCAACGAGGAGCCGGCCCGCTTCGTGGCCAAGGCCCTCTCGCCCGCACGGGTGCGCGAGGTGCTGGTCGACGACGCGGCCAAGCAGGCCACGGTCATCGTGCCCGACGACCAGCTCTCGCTGGCGATCGGCAAGGACGGACTCAACGCCCGCCTGGCCGCCCGCCTGACCGGCTGGCGGGTGGACATCCGCTCCGAGACCGAGTTCGCCGAGGAGGAGGCGGAGATGGGCTACGAGGAGGAGGAGGTGGCCGGCCGCTGCGCCGCCATCCTCTCCAACGGCCGTCGCTGCCCGAACGCGGCGCTCCCCGGCTCGCGGTACTGCGGGCTGCCCGCCCACCAGGCGCTCGAAGGCAAGGACACCGACGAGCTGGCCGCCGCCCAGGACGGCGGGGACGCCCCCGCCGCGTCACAGCCGCAGGCCGCGGAGCCGGTAGCCGCCGGCTCCGAGCCCACCGGGTCGGAGCCGGAGCAGGCGGAGGCCCAGCGGCGGGCGGCGCCCGAGGGGGCGAGCTCGCCGGCCCGGGAGGAGCGGAGGTAGGGCCGTACCGGCGCTGCCTCGGCTGCGGGCGCTCCCTGCCCAAGGCCCGGCTCCTGCGGCTGGTGCGTGACCAGTACGGAACAACGCGAGCCGACCCGGAGGGGAAGGCAGCGGGGCGCGGGGCGTACGTGTGCTCCGACCCCGACTGCCGCGAGCGCGGGATCTCGCCCCGGGCGCTGAGCCGGGCGTTCGGGGTCCCCACGGGCATCAGCCAAGAGACCCTAGACTTGGTACGCAGGTGGCAAAGAAGCGCGTCCACGAGATAGCCAGGGAGAAGGGGATCTCCAGCAAGGAGGTCCTAGCCGTGCTGCAGCGCGCGGGGCTTGACGTCAAGGTCGCCGCCTCGAGCGTCGACGAGGCCGACGTGGCCCGGGCGTTCGGCGCCGACGGGAGCGGGGGCGCGGCCGCCGATCCCGATGACGGCGGCGCGCCCGCCGAGCGGGCCCGGCCGGCGGACGGCGGCTCGGAGCGACCGAGCGGAGAGCAGCGCGCCCGCGAGCGGCCGGCGGAGGGCGGTGGCGGCCGCGCGGCTGGCCCGCGCGGGTCGCCCGCCGAGCGTCGCCCCGGCGGCCGACCGACCCGCTCGACCCGCGGTGGAGAGCAGGCGCCGGGCGCCGCCGGACGTCGCCGGCGGGTGGTGATCGACTCCCAGGCCTCGCGCCGCCAGCAGCCGCCGCCGCCCCAGCAGCCGGTGCGCCGCGGCCGTGGCCGCCGCCGGCGCCCCCAGTGGGTCGAGCCCGACCTCGAGGCCGAGGCGGCGGCGCGCGAGGAGGCCGCGACCCGCGAGGAGCCGGCGATCCAGATCAAGTCCGGGGCCACCGTGAAGGAGGTGGCCGAGTCGCTCGGGCTCTCGGCCCCCGAAGTGATCAAGAAGCTGATGGAGCTCGGCGAGATGGCCACGCTCACCCAGACCCTCTCCGACGAGGCGATCGAGCTCCTCGCCGACGGATTCGACAAGAAGGTCGAGGTCCTCCACGCCGACGAGGAGCTCGAGCCGGAGCCCGAGTTCGAGGACAGCGAGGAGCAGCTCGGGCCGCGCCCGCCGGTGGTCACGGTCATGGGGCACGTCGACCACGGGAAGACCTCGCTGCTCGACGCGATCCGCCAGACCGAGGTCGCGGCCGGCGAGGCGGGCGGGATAACCCAGCACATCGGCGCCTACCAGGTGAGCCACGACGGCGCCACCGTGACCTTCCTCGACACCCCGGGCCACGAGGCGTTCACCGCGATGCGCGCCCGCGGCGCCCAGGTCACCGACATCGCGGTGATCGTGGTCGCCGCCGACGACGGGGTGATGCCGCAGACCGTGGAGGCGATCGACCACGCCCGCGCCGCCGGGGTGCCGATCATGGTCGCGATCAACAAGATCGACCTCGAAGGCGCCGACCCCAACCGGGTGCGCGGCGAGCTGGCCCAGCAGGAGCTGACGCCGGTCGAGTGGGGCGGCGAGACCGAGTTCGTCGAGGTCTCGGCCAAGACCAAGCAGGGCCTCGACGACCTGCTGGACACCATCGTCACGCTGGCCGAGATCGAGGAGCTGAAGGCCAACCCGACCGCCGAGGCCTCCGGCACGGTGATCGAGTCCCGTCTCGACCCCGGCCGCGGCCCGGTCTGCACCCTCCTGATCCAGCGCGGCCGGCTGACCGTGGGCGACGCGGTCGTGGCCGGCGCCCAGTGGGGACGCATCCGGGCGATGCAGGACTTCCGCGGCGACCGCGTGAAGGAGGCCACCCCGGGCATGCCGGTCGAGGTGCTCGGATTCGACGGGGTGCCCGAGGCCGGCGAGCACTTCCGGGTGGTCGAGAACGAGCGCCGGGCGCGCCAGCTCGCAGGCGAGCGCGCCAACCGCCTGAAGGCCGAGGCCCTGGCCCGCCGGGCCAGCCGCCGAGTCAGCCTGGAGGAGGTCCTTGCGCGGGCCGAGCGGGGTGAGCAGCAGCTCAATCTGGTGGTCAAGGCCGACGTGGCCGGGTCGCTCGAGGCGCTGGCCGACCAGATCGCGCGACTGCCCCACGAGGACGTGTCGGTGAACGTCATCCACGAGGGCGTGGGTGGGATCAGCGAGTCGGACGTGATGCTGGCCGCGGCCTCGGACGCCGTGGTCATCGGCTTCAACGTGCGTCCAGTGCAGAACGCCCGCCAGGTCGCCGAGCGCGAGGGCGTCGAGATCCGGACCTACTCGGTCATCTACAAGGTGGTCGAGGACCTGCGCGACGCGATGGAGGGCATGCTCGAGCCCGAGGAGATCGAGGAGACGCTGGGCACGGCCGAGGTCCGGGCGACCTTCCGGGCCTCGCGGGTCGGGACGATCGCCGGCTGCTACGTGACGAGCGGGACCGTTCGCCGCGGCGGCCGGGTGCGCCTGGTGCGCGATGGCACCGTGGTCTACGAGGGGCGGATCGCCTCGCTGCGCCGGTTCAAGGACGACGTGCGTGAGGTCACGGCCGGGCTCGAGTGCGGGATGGTGCTCGAGAACTTCGCCGACATCAAGGAGGGTGACGTGCTCGAGGTGTTCGAGACGAGGCAGGTGGAACGGGCTCTCGCCTAGCGGCGAGTGCACGTGCTTGTTGCTAGTTGCTGGGTGGTGCCCGGCCCGGTTGTGGGAACTAGCAACCAGAAGCCAGCGACCAGCAACCGGCCATGGCCTTTGTCTGCCTCCTCCAGCTCCACCTTCACTTCCCCGAGAACGGCAGCCTCAAGGGGAAGCGCAAGGAGCTGAGCTCGCTCAAGGCGCAGCTCCAGCGGCGCTTCGGCGCCGCCGTATCCGAGACCGACCACCACGAGCTGTGGCAGCGGGCGACCCTCTCGGCGGCGCTCGTGGGGCGCGACGCGCGCGCGGTCAGCGACGCGGCGGCCCAGCTCGAGCGCTACGTCGACAGCTGCTTTCCGGACGGCGTGCGGATCGAGCGCGGCGTGGTCTCGGCCGAGGAGCTCCTGGACGGCTAGGTGCGATGCCGGGGGCGCGCATGAGGCGTGTCAACGAGGCCCTCCGCGAGGTCCTATCCGTGCGCCTGGCCGAGGGGCTCAAGGACCCGCGCATAGGATTCGTCACCGTGACCGCTGTAGACGCCAGCGCCGACCTGCGGCGGGCTCGTGTCTTCGTAAGCGTGCTGGGCGGGCCGCAGGAGCGCGACGCCACGCTTGCCGGCCTGCGCTCGTCGCACGGCGTCCTGCAACGGGCGATCGCCGACGAGCTGCGGCTCAAGCGCACGCCTACGCTCGAGTTCGTGTACGACGAGTCGGTCGAGCGGGGCATGAGGATCTCGGAGCTGCTCCGCGAAGGCCCCGAAGGAAGCGAGGCGGGGTGAGCGCGAATCCCGCCGCCGGGGTGGCCCCGAGCCGCGAGTTCGAGGAGGCCCTCGAGGAGCTGCGGCTCGCCGACAAGCTCTTGCTGACCACGCACGAGAACCCGGACGGCGACGCCCTGGGCTCGCTGCTCGCCGCCCACCTCGTGCTCGAGCAGCTCGGCAAGGACTCGGTGATGTACATGTCGCCGGACGAGTTCCCACTCCCCTGGGAGTACCGCCAGATGCGCTTCGACGGGCTCGTGGGCGCGCCGCCGAGGGACGTGGCCGAGCGCGTGCTCGTCTTCCTCGACTGCGGCAACATCGACCGCATGCCGGCCGATTTCACGAAGCGCGACGGGGCGCACATCGTGAACATCGACCACCACCACGACAACACCCGCTTCGGGACGGTCAACCTCGTGGTCCCCGAGGCTTCGTGCACGGCCGAGATCGTCTGGGAGCTGGGCAGGGAGCTCGGGGCGGTGATCACACCCCAGATCGCGGACGCGCTCTACGTCGGGCTCGTCACCGACACCGGGCGCTTCCAGTACGAGAACACCACTCCGGCGGCCCACCGGATGGCCGCGGAGCTGATCGAGGCGGGGGTGGAGCCCCACCGCGTGTACCGTCGCCTCTACGAGGAGCTCCCGTTCCGGCGCCTCCAGCTCCTCCAGCGCGCCCTGGCGAGCGTCGAGCGCCACGACGGGGGCGCCCTCACGGTCGCCCACCTGGCCCGCCGGGACTTCGAGGAGACGGGTGCCCCCGAGACCGACTCCGAGGGGATCGTGGACCACCTGCGCGCGGTCGAGGGGACGGCGGTGGCGATCCTCGTGCGGGAGCTCCTCGGCGAGGACCGCGAGGGACTCCGGAAGGTCAGCCTCCGGGCGACTGACGGCCGGGTGGACGTCTCCCGCATCGCGCGCGCCATGGGCGGGGGTGGCCATCCGCAGGCGGCCGGCTTCTCTACCGCGCTTCCCTACGACGAGCTGATCGTGAAGCTCCGCGAGGAGATCGGCCGCCAGCTTCGCTAGGTGCCGGTCGCCGGGGTCGTCCTCTACCCGAAGCCCGCGGGCGCGAGCTCCCACGACGTGGTGGCCTCGGTTCGCGCGGGCCAGCCGCCGGGTACGAAAGTCGGGCACGCCGGCACGCTCGATCCCTTCGCCACCGGGCTCCTGCTCGTCCTGGTCGGTCGCGCCACCCGGGCCCAGCGGTGGTTCATGGCCCTGCCGAAGCGCTACCGCGCGGTGGCGCGGCTCGGCTGGCGCTCGGACACCGGCGACCCAGAGGGGCGGCTCGAGCGCACCGGGCGTGTGCCGGCCGACCTCTCGATCCCCACTGGGGAGCTCCTCCAGCCCCCGCCCGCCTACTCTGCGGTCAAGGTCGGCGGCGAGCGCCTCTACCGCCGGGCGCGGCGCGGGGAGACGGTCGAGCCCGCGCCGAGGCCTGTGACCGTCCACCGGGCCGAGCTCCTGTGGCGAACCGAGGACCGGGCGGCGTTCGACATCGAGTGCTCGTCCGGCACCTACGTCCGCCAGCTGGTGGCCGAGCTCGGCGACGCCTACTGCGAGTCGCTCGAGCGCACCGCCGTCGGGCCGTTCCGGCTAGGGGACGCCGATCCCGACCGCCTCGTCCCTCTGGCCGAGGCGCTCGTCTTCCTCCCCCGGCGCGAGCTCGACGCGGCCGAGGCCGGGCGCGCTTCGCACGGCGTCGCCGTGCCGGCACGTGAGGCGGGCGGCGACGCCGTGACGCTGTTCCACGCCGGCGCCCTGGTGGCGATCGCTGAACCTCGGGCGGGCGAGCTGAAGCCCGTCGTAGTGTTCGCGGCGGCATGAAGGTCACGCCCCTTCTCGAGCTGCCGCCCGACCGGGGGGGTCGCCCGGCGAGCCGCCGGGTGGCGATCGGGACCTTCGACGGCGTGCATCTCGGTCACCGTGCCGTGATCGAGGGAAGCGACACCGTCCTCACCTTCGACCCCCACCCGCTCGCGGTCATCCGCCCGGAGGCGATGCCCAAGCTCCTCACGCCGTTCACGGTCAAGCGCGACCTGGTCGCCGGGCTCGGGGTCGAGGAGCTGGTCGTGATCCCGTTCGATCGCGAGTTCGCCAGCCGCAGCGCCGAGGAGTTCGTCGAGGAGGTGCTCGTCGGCCGGCTCGGGGCGAGCCAGGTCTCGGTCGGGGAGAACTTCCGGTTCGGGAAGGGGGCCCGGGGCGACCCTGAGTTCCTGCGGAGCCGCTCCGAGTTCGAGACGCGGGTCGTGCCGCTCGTGGAGGTGGCCGGGGAGACCGTGTCGTCGAGCCACATCCGGGGCCTCGTGGCGGCGGGCGAGGTGGCCCAGGCCGCGGGGTTCCTCGGCGGTCCGTTCCTCTTCGAGGGCACGGTCGTGGCCGGAGACCGGCGTGGCCGCGACCTCGGCATACCGACCGCCAACATCGTCCCCGACGACCGGCTGGTCTCCCCGGGCCACGGCGTGTACGCGGCCTGGGCGCACGGGTATCCGGCCGCCGTGAACGTCGGGGTACGCCCGACGTTCGAGACCGGCCGCGGCCTGCTCGTCGAGGCCCACCTGATCGGGTTCGAGGGCGAGCTCTACGGCCAGACGCTCCGCATCGCCTTCCTCGAGCGGATGCGCGGCGAGAAGCGCTTCGAGTCGGTGGAGGCGCTGGTCGCCCAGATGCACCGGGACATCGAGCGGGCGGCGGAGATCTGCGCTAGTGCGGTCGCTGGTTCCTAGTTGCTGGTTGCTGCGAGCCCGCTGCTACGGTTCGCCGCGGTGACTCTCACTACCGACGCCAAGCGCGAGATCGTCGAGAGGTACGGGCGCGACTCGAGCGATACCGGCTCGACCGAGGTCCAGGTCGCGCTGCTCACGGCGCGCATCAACTACCTCACCGAGCACCTGCGCGAGCACCGCAAGGACCACCACTCGCGCAGGGGGCTGCTCATGCTGGTCGGCAAGCGCAGGCGGCTGCTGCGCTACCTGCAGCGCCGCGACATCGACCGCTACCGCCGGCTCATCCGCGACCTCGGACTGCGGCGATGATCGAGGCCGGCACGCCGGCTCCGGACTTCACGCTGCCCGACCAGGACGGGAACGAGGTGTCGCTCTCCGCCCTGCGGGGCGAGCGGGTGGTGCTCGTCTTCTACCCGCTCGACTTCAGCCCGGTCTGCACCGACCAGCTCAACCTCTACCAGGAGGTGCTGCCCGAGCTCGAGGAGCGCGGGGTCACGGTGCTCGGGATCTCGGTCGACTCGGCGTACGCCCACAAGGCGTTCCAGCGCCACCTCGGGATCTCGATCCCGCTGCTCGCGGACTTCCATCCGAAGGGCGCGGTCGCTCGAGCCTATGGCGTCTACAACGAAGAGCGAGGCGTCACGGCGCGGGCGCTCGTGATGATCGGGCCGGACGGGGTCGTCGAGTGGGCGCACAAGTCCCCCACCCCGCTCGAGATCCCGGGACCGAACCTCATCTTTGACGCGCTGGACGAGCAGCGCGCCGCCTGAGGCGGGCCCGGAGGACCACATCCGGGGCGAGGGTCCCGTGCTGATCGAGTACGCGGATCTGGAGTGCCCCTATTGCGCCCAGACCCAC
>DASQXU010000081.1:0-19662 GCA_035639555.1 Thermoleophilaceae bacterium | reverse complement strand
GGCCCCTCGTACTTGTCCGCGGAACCCTGCTCTGGCGGCCCACTGCGTTAGCCGAAAGGCTTACCGCCAGGCGTCCGATCAGGAACAGGCCTCCATGAACAGACGCTGCAGAGCCGCAAGGTTTCCGTGGCTCACGCTGGCATGGAAGATGGCCTTTCCTAGGCCCCCACACGCATTGGACGGCGGCTGGGCCGACGCCGCCGGTGCCCCAACACCAGCCACCACCATCGCGCCCACCGCGGCGATCGCTGCGACCCGCTTCTTCATGGGCTCTCCCTCCTCCCAGTTGCGAATGGGGAACCATTCCCGCATCGGCCTGCGGCCTAACTGGGGCGGTCGGTCCACTCGCGTTCGTTACGCGCGTCGGGTCGGGTTTGGCCGGCCTCGGCGGGTGCGGGCGAAGTGGGCCGTGCTGGGCTCGAGCCAGCGACCGCCGGCTTGCCAGGCAGAAGGTCGTGGGTTCGAATCCCATCAGCCGCCTTCGCCGTTCTCGTGACACCGGACCGGCTCGCGTGCAAGCGGACGCCCCGCCATCCCCACGCCAGCCCCGTTGTGGTTACGATCGGCCGAGCGGCAACCACTCGAGAGGAGCGGCCCCATGGCGAGGCAGGCAAGCCCGCGATCCCGTGCTCAACCGCGTCGGGCCCGGCCGGAACCTGGCGGCTGGACGATCTTCGCCGGCGTCGTCCTGCTCATCGTTGGCACGCTGAACGCGCTGTGGGGCTTGGCTGCGGTCTTGAACGACGATGTCGTGACGGTCGGCGGCCGGGGCGTGATCGTCTGGGACTTCACCGCCTGGGGATGGATCCACCTCCTCACTGGGCTGACCATGGTCGCAACGGGGTGGGGCCTGCTCGCCATGCGGGACTGGGCGCGCTGGCTCGCGGTGCTGTTCGCGGCCGTCAACGCGATCCTGCAGATCGGGATCATCACCGCCTTTCCCCTGTGGTCGCTCACGATGATCGCGCTCGACGTGGTCATCATCTACCAGCTGACTGAACGCTGGGAGAGACAGGTCCCGAACCGAACGACGCGGGGCGACCTCGGCTAGGCAGGCCGCAGGCGGCCAGCCCCGCCGGCCTCAGCGGCCGCCGAGGTTCAGGTTGCTGACCTTCCAGTCGCCGCCTTCCTTGGTCAGGCCGAGCCTCGCCTTCCTGTCCATGTAGGCGACGGTGGCGGTGGCGTTGCTCCCGCTCACGTTCACCTGGGTGACCTTTGCGTCCTTGGCCGCGTTCAGGGCGTTGCCGGCGAGCTTGAACGCGACGCGAAGGGTGGCCGTGCAGCTCGCCGGCTTACGCCCGCCTCGGGCGCCGGCGATCTCGATCTTGCGCTGCTCGGCGGCCGTCAGCGACGCGCAGACCTTGCCCGCGTCCTTCGCCGCGAGCGCGTCGTAGAGCCCGTTCACGGTGCTCTCGACCTTGCCCTTGTCGTCCGACCCCCCGCACGCGCCGAGCGCGGCGAGCATGGACGTGAGCGCCGCAGCGCCGATGCGGGCACGGCGGCTGGCGATCGTCATGTAGCGCTTCTCCTCGTGGTGGGCCGGATGCGGGGCCGGCCCGGGTCGGGAGCGGCCCAGTATGGCGAGGGGGCCGCCGTCCGGTGCTCAGGCCAGCGCCGGTGCGACCCGCCGCCCGATGAGCGCGACCACGTCGAGGTCCTCGTGCAGCAGGTTCTGGAGCATCACGCGCTCCACGCCGGCCGCCTCGAGCTGGCGAAGGCGCTCGATCGCCTCGTCGTCGGTGCCGGTGATCCAGCTTGCCGGCAGCTCGCGCAGGTAGGCCTCGCCGTCGCCCCCTCCTCCCCTGGAGCGGGTGAGGCGCTCGGCGCGGGAGAGAAGCTCGCCGCGGTCGGCGCCGACCAGCCACCCGGTCAGGAGCGACAGGGGCAGGGTCGCCGGATCGCGACCCTCGCGCTCGCAGGCGTCGTCGAGCCGGCCGCGGAGCTCGCGGCACTCCTCCTCGGTGATGAAGAAGGTGTTGTACTCGTCGGCGAGCCGCGCGGCGAGGCGAACGCTCCGCCGGCCTCCGCGGCCGCCGAGGAGCAGCGGCGGGTGCGGACGCTGCACGGGCTTGGGCCGCGGGTCGAGGTCCCTGACCCGGTAGTGCGCCCCCTCGAAGGAGAACGGGCCGTCGTCCCACTGGCCGCGGAGCAGCTCGAGCTGCTCCTCGAGCTCGTCGAGCCGCTCGGACACCGGCGGGAACGGGAAGCCGAAGAGCTCGTGCTCGGGCTCCCACCAGCCGGCTCCGAGCCCGACCTCGACCCGTCCACCGGAGATCTGGTCCACCGTGGCCGCGGTCTTCGCGAGCACCGCCGGATGCCTGAAGGTCGCCGGAGAGACGAGCGTGCCGAGGCGGACGGTGGAGGTGACCGCCGCCAGCGCCGCCAGAGTGGCCCAGGCGTCGAGCGAGCCCCGCTCGCGGCGGTCCTCGACCGAGAGGTAGTGGTCCGAGCGAAACAGCGTCTCGACACCGTGCTCCTCGCAGGCCGTGGCGATCGCGCGCCACTGATCCCAGCTGACGCCCTCCTGGCCTTCGATCATCAGGCAGACCCGCATCGCTCGGCACCTCCGTTCGCCCGTCGCTCTTCCGGCGCAAGATCGCAGACGTGAGCGGCCGACCGCGCATCGTCGTCAGGCGGGTGTACGAGCCGCCCAGCGCCGCCGACGGCCGCCGGGTCCTCGTCGACCGGGTCTGGCCCCGCGGGCTGCGCCGGGAGGAGGCGAGGATCGACCGCTGGGCGAAGGACCTCGCCCCGAGCACCGAGCTCCGCCGCTGGTTCGGCCACCGGCCGGAGCGCTTTCCCGAGTTCAGGGACCGCTACCGGGCGGAGCTGAGGGGGCGTGAGCCCGAGCTCGACGAGCTCCTCGACGGCGGCACGCTGACCCTGCTGTTCGCGGCTCGCGACGAGGACCGCAACAACGCCCGCGTACTCGCCGAGCTGCTAGAGGAGCGGGCCCGGGGCTAGGGGCCGCGCAGGGCGGCGTCGAGCGCCTCGTTGACGAGCTGGTCGGCTCGCTCGTTGCCCTCACGCGGCACGCTCCGCACCGACCAGCGATCGAAGCCGCGCAGCGCCGCCATCGCCTCGAGGTAGAGCGGCTTGAGCCCGGCGTGCTTGACGCGGTACTCGCCGCCGATCTGGCGCGAGACGAGCTCCGAGTCGTTCACCACGTCGACCTCGCGGGCCCCGAGCTCGCGCGCCAGCTCGAGCCCGAGGAGCAGGGCGCGGTACTCGGCCACGTTGTTGGTGGCCTCGCCGAGATAGGCGCTCCGCTCGGCGAGCTCCTCGCCATCGGCCGTGGTGACCACGGCCGCGGCCGCGGCCGGGCCGGGGTTGCCCCGCGCGCCACCGTCCACGTAGACGACCACCCTGTCGAGGCCGGCACTCAGCCGCTCGCGAGCGCGATCCGGGCTGGCGGAGCGACGCGGTAGGTCATTGCCCCGAGGTGACGCCGGTCACGAGCATGCCGCGATCGTCCATGGCGGCGTTCCAGACCCGCAGCGCCTCGCTGATCTGGTCGAGCTCCTCCCCCTTGTCGAGCATTGCCACCGGGTCGCGCTCGTCGCCCAGATCGATCCGGAAGTGGTACCAGGAGAGCTCCCACGCCACCACGACGTCCACCACGCTCGGGACCGCGGGATCGGCCAGGGCGGTGACCCACGGCATCCCGAGGGTTCGCGCAATGCCGGCCACCCGGCGCTGCTGCTCGGAGCCGTTGAACAGCTCGAGCGCCCGCTCGACCTTGACCTCGGCCGTAGTGGGCACCGCCCGCACGTGGCGGGTGTCCGTCCGGGGCGGCGCTCTGGCCGGCTCGGGTGCGGGATCGAAGGGCTCGGCCGGCGCGGCGTCCGGGGACATAGCGGGCTCGCCCCCCGGCGGCTCGGCGTCGCCGGCGACCGCGCCGTTGCCACCGGCCTCGGGCGCCGAGGCGGGCTGGCGCACCGCGGCCAGCCGCCGGCGCAGGCGCCCGAACAGCGGCCGGCGGGGCTCGGGCCGAGCGGCCCGAGCCGGCGTATCGCCGGCTACCGACTCACGGATCCAGCCGCCATGCTCGGCCCGCCGAAAGCAGAGCGCGCAGACGCTGTATCGCTGGCCGCCGGGGGCCAGGAACGTCTCGACCCGCTCGCCCTTCAGGATCGTGCGCCCGCACACGTCGCAGGCGACGCCCTCGTGCCCCGGGTGAAGCTCCTTCCGCACGGGACCCGATACTAACCCCCGGCCGGGCGTACTCAGGCTCCACCTACGCCTTGACCGCCTCCTCCTCCTCGCGGGCCTGGGAAATCACCTGCTGAGCCAGGTGTCCCGGGACCTCCTCGTAGCGCGCGAGCTCCATCGTGTACTCGCCCCGCCCGCCGGTGATCGCCCGCAGGTCGGGCGCGTAGCTCAGCATCTCGGCCATTGGGACCTCGGCTTTGACCTCGGTCAGCGCGCCTTGGGGCTCCATTCCGAGCGGACGCCCGCGGCGCGAGTTGAGGTCCCCGATCACGTCGCCGACCGAGTCCTCGGGCACGAGCACGGTGACGGTCATGATCGGCTCCATCAGGACCGGCTGGGCGTTCGACATGGCGTCCTTGAACGCCATCGAGCCGGCGATCTTGAACGCCATCTCGGAGGAGTCGACCGAGTGGTGCTGGCCGTCGAACAGGCGCACGCGCACGTCCTTGACCGGATAGCCGGCGACCACTCCGGCCTGCATCGCCTCCTGCACCCCCTTCTCGACGGCGGGGATGAAGCCGCCCGGGATGACCCCGCCCTTGATCGCGTTCTCGAACTCGAACTCCGTCCCCTGGGGCAGCGGGTCGATCTCGATGTGGACGTCGGCGAACTGGCCCCGCCCGCCGGTCTGCTTCTTGTAGCGGGCATGGGCCTTCGCCGTGCCCTTGATCGCCTCGCGGTAGGGAACGCGGGGCGGCTTGAGCGACACCTCGGCCCCGTAGCGGTCCTTCATGCGGGCGACCACGACCTCGACGTGCACCTGGGTGAGGCCGGCGACGATCAGCTCGCCGGTCTGGGGATCGCGGTGCACGTCGATCGTCGGGTCCTCCTCCTGGAGACGGCGCAGGGCGGTCGAGACCTTCTCTTCGTCGCCCTTCGCCTTCGGCTCCATGGCGAACGCCATCACGGGCCGCGGCATCTCGGGGAGGCTCAGCCGGCAGTCGATCTCGCTCGAGGCGAGCACGTCGCCGGCGTGGGTCTCCTTGAGCTTGGCCACCGCACCGATGTCGCCGGGGCCGAACTCCTCGGCGTGATCGGTCTCCTTGCCCTGGGGGACGAGCAGCTGGCCGACCCGCTCCTTGACCCTCGCCCGGCAGTTCACGACCTGGGTGTCGTGCCGCAGCACGCCCTGGTAGACGCGGAACCAGTTGACCCTCCCGGCGAAGGGGTCGGCCAGCGTCTTGAAGACGAACGCCACGAGGTCTGCGTCCTCGGTCGGCTCGAGGGTGAGGCCGCCGGCGCCGTCGCCCTCGACAGGCGCCGGAACGGTGACCGGTCCCTTGCGGGCCGGCGAGGGAAGGTCCTCGACGATCGCGTCGAGCAGCCGGTTCGTCCCCAGGTTCCGGGTGGCGGCGCCGCAGGTGACCGGGAAGATTCGCCCCTCGGTGACGCCGGTCTTGAGCGCCGCGACGGTCTCCGCGTGGCCGATCTCCTCGCCCTCGAGGTAGCGCTCCATGAGCTCGTCGGAGACCTCGGCGACCTCGTCCATCAGCTTCTCGCGGTACTCCTCGGCTGGGGCGCGGAGGTCGTCGGGGATCTCGACCTCGCTGGCGTTCCCTCGGCCGGCGCTCTCGTAGCGGAAGGCCTTCATGTCGATGAGGTCGACCACCCCCTCGAGCTCGTGCTCCGCGCCGAGCGGGATCTCGGTGGCCACCACGTGGGGGCCGAACGCGGCCTTGAGGGAGTCGAGCGCGCGGAAGAAGTCGGCCCGCTCGCGATCGAGCATGTTCACGAACAGCACCCGCGCGAGGCCGAGCTCCTCGGCGCGCTGCCACAGACGGTCGGTCGAGACCTCGGCTCCCATCACGCCGTTGACCACGAAGACCGCGCCCTCGCAGACCCGGAGCGCGGCCAGGGCCTCGGCCACGAAGCTCGGCTCACCCGGGGTGTCGATCAGGTTGATCTTGCGGTCCTGCCAGCGGAAGGAGCTGAGGCTCGCGGAGATCGACATCTGGCGCGCCTTCTCGTCCGGGGCGGAGTCCGAGACGGTCGTGCCGTCGACCACCGAGCCGAGCCGGTTCACCTGCCCCGCCTCGAAGAGCATCGCCTCAAAGGCCGACGTCTTCCCGCTCCCCCGGTGGCCGACCAAGGCCACGTTGCGAATCCTCTTCGGGCTCTCGTGCGCCATCCAGCTCCTTCCCTCTGCGGCTTTGCGGCCTCAGGCTACACCCGGGCGGGTGGAGCCCTTCGGCCGCTCGCGGGTGCCGAGTCGCGCGTGTCGTGCAGCGGCGCCGCGCGACAGGCCGCATCCGCGCTCACGCCCGCGGGTGGGCGCGCGCATAGGCCAGCTTGAGCCTCCTCGACTCTACCCGCGTGTAGGTCTGGGTCGTGGACAGCGAGGAGTGGCCGAGCAGCTCCTGGATGGCCCGCAGGTCGGCCCCGCCCTCGAGCAGGTGGGTGGCGAACGAGTGCCGCAGCGAGTGCGGGGACACCCCGCCGGCGAGGGCGACGCGGCGCACGGCCTGCCGGAGGCGGCGGCGTACGTCGGAGGTGGACAGCCGCCGCCCGCTCCGCGAGAGGAACAACGCGGGCTCGGCGCGCGCGCCGTCGCCGGCGGCGGCCAGCGCCGGCCGGCCCCGCTCGAGGTATGCGGCGAGAGCCCGCCACGCGGGCTCACCCGCCGGCACGACCCGCGCCTTCCCGCCCTTGCCCTCGACCCGCACCTCCTCGCCGTCGGGGTCGACGCTCGCGAGGTCGAGGTTCACGAGCTCCTCGGCGCGGAGCCCGATCGAGTAGCTGAGCTCGAACATCGCGCGGTCTCGCAGCTCGAGCGGGGTCGAGAGGGGGATGCGCTCGAGCAGCGCCGCCACCTCTCCCGGCTTGAGCACCCGCGGCAGGTAGGAGCCCCGCTTGGGGGTCGAGATCAGGTCCGCCGGGTTGGCCTCGATCTCGCCGCGCTCCAGCAGCAGCCGGTAGAGGGAGCGGACGGCCGCGAGCTTGCGCGCCACCGTCGGCCGGGAGGCGCCGCGCTCGGAGATCACGCCGGCGAAGCGGCGCAGTTCGCGGGGCCCTACCTCGAGCGGGCCGAGCCCGCGGGCCGCCGCCCACTCGGCGAGCTGTCCGGCATCCACGCCGTAGGCCCGGCGGGTCTTCTCGGCCATGCCGGCTCCGCGCAGCCCGGCGTCGAATACCGACAGCGCCTCCCGCCACCTAACCTCTGCCTCGAGCGTGTCCGGCTTCTTCGTCAACACTCAGGACGGCCGGGTGGCCACCCTCACCCAGCTCGAGGACGCTGGCCTGCTCGACGACCGCGACACACCTCCCCCGCCCTGGCACCCGATCCAGGGGCCGAGCGACGCCTCGACCATGTGGTACGCGGTGATGCGAAAGCGTGAACGCGGTGTGTTCATCGGCACCCTGTGCTTTCGACACACGGGGCGCCAGGCCTTGCTCGAGCAGCGCGGCTGGCGCGAGGTCCCGGTCGCACGGATCGGCCTCGAGCCCCCGCCCGCCAGCAATTAGCGACCAGCAACTAGCGGCTAGTTACCGATCCAGATCGGCGTCCCGACCGGCACCTTCGGGTAGAGCTCGATCACGTCGGGGATCGACATCCGCACGCAGCCGTGGGACGCGCGCTGCCCGAGCGACCACGTCTCGTCGGTCCCGTGGATTCCGGCGCCGTCGAAGATGCCGAGCCAGCGGGCCTTGAGCGGATCATCCGGCCCGGGCGGGATGGTCTGGCCGGCCAGCGAGCCCGCCCACGGGGAGTTCGGCACCGACCAGGATGGATTGACCTGCTTGTTCTGGATGTGGTACGTGCCGGCCGGGGTGTCGAGACCCTGCTGCCCGACCGCGACCACGTAGCTCTTCACCCGGTGGAGGTGCTTGTAGAGCGTGAGCCGGAACGCCCCACGGTTGAGCACCAGTAGCGTCGAGTACTTACGCGGCAGGTCAGCGACCCCGACCCGGGGCTTCGTGACCTCCATCGGAGGCCGGATGACCCGCTCCGCGTACGGAGTGGTCAGAGCGGTCTCGACCCTGCGCTCGAGTTGCGTGCGGTTGACCGCGAGGCCGTTGCGCCCGGGCAGGCGGCGCACCGACGGGAAGGCGAGGTGCGCGTTCACCGGCGGCCGATCCAGGCTCCGCTTGACCTTGGTGACGAACCGGCTCACGGCTCGGTGCGAGTAGTAGATCCGGCTGGCCACGTCCTTGTGCACGGAGCCGCCGGTTATGTCGCGGACGACCCTCGTGACCACGTTGCCGTCCCGGCTGACCTGGAGCGCGTCCTGGACCATCGCCGGGACGTCCGCCCGCAGGCCGGCCGACCGTGGCGCGATCCGGTAGGTCCGCGAGTGGTAGCGGACGGTGACCGGGTGGTCGAGCCTGGCGTTGAAGGCGCGCTGGACCACTCGCTGGGCCTTGTCCACGTGCATGCCGCCCACCGGCACCCCACCGACCGTCACTCCCTTGGCGATCACGTGCTGCCGCGAGGAGTCGTAGGCGTAGACGCCTACCGCGCCCAACAGCAGGATCGCGACCGCCGCCGCGACGATGATGAAGCTCTTGTTCCTCAAGGGTGCTTGGGAGACCACTAGAGCTGGCCGAGATTGTAAGGGGTGCGTTTCCTCGGTTCGGCGCCTCCACCCAGTCTCCTCTCAGCCCCGCGGCCGGGCGGCGGCGCGCGCCAGCACCGAGTCGATCGCGGCCAGAACCGGCTCGCGCGCCCGGTGCGAGGCCTCGTGCTCGCGGAGAGAGACGAGGCCGTCGTGCTCGAGCGAGCCGAGCAGCGAGATGATCTCCTCGGCCTCGAGGTCCTCGTACCCCTCCACCGGCGCGACCGGCTCGGACGGCTCCGGGGGCTCCGGGCGGGCGGAGTGCACTCGCTCCTCGGCGCGGGCCGCCCGTTCCTCGGCCTGCACGGCGCGCTCAGCGGCCTGCTCGGCGGCCTCGCGCTCCTCGGCGGCCACTCCGGCGGTGTCGGCGAACGCCGCCAGCAGCCGCTGGAGCTCGACGATCTGCTCGCGGCTCAGTCCGGGCACCTCCCGCGTGCCTGCATTGCGAACGTGGGGGCTCCAGCGCAGGAACTCCTCGACCTCGCGCTCGTAGCGGTACGGCTCGCGGGCGGCGGCCAGCAGCGGGTGCAGTCGCAGGTACTCGGCGAAGAGGAGGACGGCCTCCCGGCTCGTGTACTGGTATCGGAACCCGGCGGCCTTGAGGCGCCGGTTGTCCACCCCCCGCCCGTAGCGAAGCTGGGCGAGCATCTCGGGCGGGATCTTCAGCCCGAGACGCCGCAGGACGGCGGCGGCGACGCCGGTGCCGAACGGCGGCAGGAGCGGAGCGTACGGTTTGCCGAGCAGGCCGGCGACCTCGCTCAGCGCCAGCACCCCGTCCCCGGCGACGTTGTAGACGCCGGGCAGCGAACGCTGGACCAGGTGCTCGAGCGCGTGGACCACGTCGTCCTCGTGGACGAACTGGTAGCGGGGGTCGAACCCGAGGATCATCGGGACCGCGGGCAGTGAGAGGAGCTGGGTATGGGAGGTCCGGACGTCGGGGCCGAGCACGTTGGCGCACCGGAGCACGCTGACCGAGACGTCGCGGTTCTTCTCCGCGAACTCGGCCACCGACGCCTCGGCCTCGACGATGTCGCGCTCGATCGGCGTGCCGGGCGGATGGGGACGCCCCATCGTCTCCTCGAAGAAGGCGGGATCGTCCTGGTTGCAGCCGTAGAAGTGGGTCGACGACTTGAAGACGAGCTTGCGGACCGTGCTCTGCGGGCCGCTCGCCGCGGCCAGGATGTTCATCGTCCCGATCACGTTGTTCTCGTGGGCCAGCCGTGGCGAGGTGACCGCCGAGTCGACGACCAGGCGGGTGTCGACCACGGTGTCGATGTCCGCCGCCTCGACGATCCGCCGGAGGAGCGCGTGCTGGGTGCCGACCTTGACGTACTCGGTCCGCTCGAGCTCGACCTGGGGGTCCTCGGAGTCGACGCCGATGATGGCCTCGATCGACCGGTCCTCCTCGAGGGCCTTGGCCAGCCGGCCGCCCCAGTAGGTCGACAGGCCGGTTACCAGGACTCGTCTCGAGGGCACGCGCGCTCCTATCCGAACCAGACCGAACGGCGCCCGCGGAGCATGTCCCACAGCCCCTCCTGGATGCGGGCCCGAACCTCGTGGGCGACGGTCTGGACGAGCGCCGTGTCCTCCTGCATGCCCGGCTCGTCGAACCGGAGCGGCTCGAGGAAGCGGATCCGGAACTTCGCCGGGAGATAGCCGAGCATGCCGAGCAGCCCGAAGTGCGGGAAGGTCGGCGTGATCGGGAAATACAGGAGCCCGGTCAGCCGTCGGAGCGCGCCGAGCTGGGCGAACACCGGCGCGGCCTCCTCGGCCCCGACCACGCAGACCGGGATGATCGGCGCCTGCGCCCGCATGGCTGCCGCGACGAACCCGCCGCGTCCGAAGCGACGCAGCCGGTAGCGGTCCTTGTAGAGCTTCTCCGTCCCCTTCCGCCCCTCCGGGAAGACGAGCACGAGCTGCCCTTCGTCGTAGAGGAGACGGTGGACGTTGGCCGGATGGGCGGCCACGCAGCCAACCTTGGGGACGAGCATCGAGAAGCCGGGATAGCCCTTGAAGAAGTGCTCGACCGTGATGTTCACGGGGCGCGGCCGCGGATGCTCCTCGCGGATGGCCTTGGCGATCATCGCCGCGTCGGGGGGAAGCGCGCCCGCGTGGTTCGAGACCAGCACCGCCCCGCCCTGGGTGGGGACGTTCTCGATTCCCTCGACCTCGACGCGGAACCAGTAGCGGTAGAAGAACTCGAGCAGCGTGCGGTCGAGGAAGCCCTCGACCCGCTCCGAGCGCCCCCAGTCGTCGATGCGGCGCTCGTGCTCGAGCCCGGGCAGGAGCTCGCGCAGGTCCTCCCGGCGCACGGCGGGCACGCCGGCGCCCAGGCCGTCGTGCGGTCCGGGTTGGCGCACGCTGAGGGTGGTGCGAGCGGCCTCGGCCATCGCGCGATTCTGGCAGGTGGGTCGTGCGCACCCGGCTGAGGCCCCGCTCCCCGGTTATACGATGGCCGGCCGATGCGCCCGAAGGAGGATGTGCGCCGTGAGGTCTGGCGGGCGATGGAGCGTGACGGCGTGTCGCGCTTTCCCGGGGCCGAGGGGCGGATCCCCAACTTCGCCGGGGCCAAGGCGGCGGCCGAGCGCCTCGCCCGCCACCCGGCGTGGATCACCGCGCAGACGCTCAAGGCCAACCCCGACTCGCCCCAGACCCACGCGCGACGGCTCGCCCTCGCCCAGGGGAAGGTGCTGGTCATGGCGGTGCCGCGGCTGCGGGAGCAGCACCCATTCCGGCTGCTCGACCCGAGCACGCTCGACGAGGATGAGCTGCGCGAGGCGGCGACGATCAAGGGGGCGCTGAAGCACGGGCGGGTGATCGACCTCGACCAGGTGCCCGAGCTCGACCTCGTCCTCACCGGCTCGGTGGCCGTGAACCTGAAGGGCGCGCGCCTCGGCAAGGGCGGCGGTTTCTCCGACCTCGAGTACGCGCTGCTCAGCGAGGCCGGCAGGATCGACCGCCGCACCGTGATCGCCACCACCGTGCACCCGCTCCAGATCCTGCGCGAGAACCTCCTGATGACCGGCCACGACATCCCGGTGAACCTGATCGCGACCCCACGCGCCGTGATCGAGGTGGAAGGCGCCTACCGCCGGCCGCCAGGGGTCCTCTGGGACCACCTGCAGCCGCCCCAGATCCACGAGATCCCGGTGCTCGAGCGGTTCGGCTACGCGGGGTAGCCCCGTAGCACCGGGTCGAGGCGATCCTTCAGCTCGTACCAGTCGCGGGCCACGATCACGCCGTCCACGCCCCGAAGCTCCTCGTTCCACGGATGGAGGATCGTGGCCGCCCCCATCCCGGCCGCGCGGGCGCGGGCGAGGTTGACCGGGCTGTCGTCGATCAGCACGTCGATCCCGAGCTCGGCGCAGCGGCTGACCTTGTCGAGCGAGCAGTGCAGGTCGTCGAAGGGCAGGCCGATCGTCGCGAGCCAGCGGGCGGTGGCCGCCGCCGCGGCAGGCCGGCGGTGGCTCGTGATGTGGATGAAGTGACCGCTGTCGTGCCACGCGCGCACGGCCTCCACGGCGCCGGGGTAGGGCTCGGCGGCCAGGATGTTCTCGTCGGAGTGGGTCTCCTCGACGCAGCGCACGAGCGCGTCGCGCTCGAGCGCGGTGATCCCCCAGTCGCGCTGCTCCTCGTAGGGGAGGTGGACGCCGTAGCGCTCCGCGGCCACCCGCTGGAGCAGGTCCCAGTAGTGGTGCAGGGTCGAGTCGATGTCGATCGCGATCCGGGCCATGGCCTCCTGTACGGTAAGGGCCCGTGCCGCGGATCTTCACCACGACGGCCCGGCCTGCCCCGCCCTGGGCCTGGCGACGGGCCGACGAGGGGTACGGGCAAACCGCGGAGCCCGACTGGCGCACCGTCGACTGGCTCGACCACCTCAGGCAGATCGAGATCGACGGCCGCCGGGCGAATTACGTGGACATCGGCGAGGGCGAGGGACCGCCGGTCGTCTTCATCCACGGCCTCGGGGGCCAGTGGCAGAACTGGCTCGAGAACATCCCGCGCGTCGCCCGGGAGCGGCGGGTGATCGCCCCCGACCTTCCCGGCTTCGGCCTCTCGGAGGACCCCGAGGACGTGTCGATCCCGGGCTACGGCCGCTTCGTCGAGGCCCTGTGCGACTGCCTCGAGCTCGGCGAGGTCGCGCTGGTCGGCAACTCGATGGGCGGCTTCGTGGCGGCCGAGACGGCGATCCACTTCCCCGAGCGGGCCGAGCGGCTCGTGCTCGTCTCGGCGGCCGGGATCACGAGCCACGAGCTGAGGCACCATCCCGGGCCGGCCGTGCTCCGGGTCGGCGCCGCCCTCGCCACCTACTCCACCGCGCGCCTGCGAGCGATCGCCGCCCGGCCGGGTCTCCGCCACTTCGGGCTGTTGCTGGTCGCCCGCAATCCCGGTCGCCTGCGGCCCGACCTCGTCTACGAAGGCCTCATGAAGGGGACCGGCAAGCGGGTGTTCCCCGCCGCCCTTCGCGCCACCCTCGACTACGACTTTCGCGAGCGCCTGCCCGAGATCCGCTGCCCGACGCTGATCGTCTGGGGCGAGGACGACACCATCCTGCCGGTGGACGACGCGTCCGAGTTCGAGCGGCTGATACCGGACAGCCGGAGGGTGGTCCTGCGCAGCACCGGCCACGTCCCCATGGTGGAGCGCCCAGAGGCGTTCAACCGCACCCTGCTCGAGTTCCTCACCGGCCAGCCGGTCGGTGAGCCGACGCCGGGGACCCGGCCGGCGCCGGCCGTCAGCTAGCTCGTGATCGCGCCCTCGGCGGCCGATCCTACCTGCCTGGCGTACTTCGCCAGCACGCCGGACCGGTAGTTCGGCGGCGGCGGCGAGTAGGCGCTCACGCGCTCGGCGACCTCGGCGTCGGGCAGCTCCAGGCGCAGCTCGCGCGCCTCCACGTCGAACACGATCTGGTCGCCGTCGCGGACCGCCGCGATCGGTCCCCCTCGCGAGGCCTCGGGGGCCACGTGGCCGGCCATCAGGCCATGGGTGGCGCCCGAGAAGCGCCCGTCGGTGAGCAGCGCGACCGAGTCCCCGAGGCCCTCGCCGACGAGCGCGGCGGTGACCCCGAGCATCTCACGCATCCCCGGCCCCCCGGCGGGTCCCTCGTTGCGGATCACCACGACGTCGCCCGGCCGGATCCGCCGGTCCTTGACCGCGCTGAACGCCTCCTCCTCGGACTCGAACACCCGCGCCGGTCCCCGGTGCTCAACGCGCGCGTGCCCGGCGAGCTTGACGACGCACCCCTCCGGCGAGAGGTTGCCGCGGAGGATCGCGAAGCCGCCGTTCGGCTTGAGCGGCTCGGCCAGCGGTCGTACCACCTCTTGGCCGGGCGCCTCCTCGGCCGCGTCCGCCACCTGGCCGATGGTCTGACCGGTGACCGTGAGGGCCTCTCGCTCGAGCAGCCCGGCCTCGGCAAGGCGCCGCGCGACGAGCGGTACGCCCCCGGCGCGGTACAGGTCGGTGGCCACGAAGCGCCCTCCCGGCTTTAGGTCCCCGAGCAGCGGGGTCCGCCAGGCGATGCGGTCGAAGTCGTCGATCGCCAGCGGAACCCCGGCCTCCCTGGCCACGGCCAGCAGGTGGAGCACGGCGTTGGTGGAGCCGCCCGAGCAGGCGACGGCGGCGATCGCGTTCTCGAGCGCCCCCCTGGTGATGATCTGCGAGGGGCGGCGATCGGCCTCGAGCACGGCGACCACCAGCCGCCCGCAGTCCTCCGCGACCTGTCCCTTCTTGCCGTCCTCGGCGGGCACCATCGAGCTGGCCATCGCCGAGATGCCGAGCACCTCGAAGGCCATGGCCATCGTGTTCGCCGTGTACTGCCCGCCGCACGCCCCGGCGCCCGGCGAGGCGGACCGCTCGAGCTCGGCCAGCTCCTCGTCCGAGACGTCGCCCGAGGCGTGGCCCCCGACCGCCTCGAAGACGTCCTGGATCGTCACGTCACGGCCGCGATAGCGCCCGGGGGCGATCGACCCGCCGTAGAGCATCAGGCTCGGGACGTCGAGCCGGGCCAGGGCCATCACGCACCCGGGGATCGTCTTGTCGCAGCCGGAGAGGGCGATCACCGCGTCGAACATGTGGCCGCGGGCGACCAGCTCGATCGAGTCCGCGATCAGCTCGCGGCTGATGAGCGAGGTCTTCATGCCCTCGGTGCCCATGGTGATCCCGTCCGAGATCGCGACCGTGTTGAACTCCATCGGCGTCCCGCCCGCGGCCCGCACGCCGGCCTTGACCCGCTCGGCCAGGCGCCGCAGGTGGAAGTTGCACGGCATGGTCTCCGTCCACGTGTTGGCGACCCCGACGATGGGGCGGGCGAGCGCCTCGTCGTCGTAGCCGACCCCCCTCAGGTATGCGCGCGCCGGCGCCCGGTCCGGGCCGTCGAGGATCGCCCGGCTGCGCGGGCGGGGGCCGGCACTCACGCCGCGGTTCTCACGAGGCTTCGGTGAAGCTCCGGCGACGGCGGCGCCGACGCCGCTCCCAGTCGGCGAGCCTCCAGAGATCGCGCCGCACGCGCGCCGGATCGAGCTGGCGGCCGACGAGGTGCATGTTCGCCCGCCGAAGCACCCGCGCTTCGTCCGAGGTGAGCGCCATCCACTTGGCGAGGACGTCGTCCGAGGCCGGCAGCCGGCTCCGGCCGGCGGCGGCCGCCGCCAGGTCGGGGAACTCGACGCAGTACTCGCTCAGCAGCTGCCCGGTCTTGGGCACGAAGGAGACGATCGGCTTGTGCGGGTAGATCAGGTAGGCATAGCGGGGCCGCCCTCCAGGGCGTGACTCGCCCTGACGGCCGCTGACCCGAATGAAGCCGAGGTCGCGGTACATCGCCCACTCCTCCTCGTTCACGCAGGAGCGGAGCAGCTCCCGCGCCCGCTGCTCCGCCCGGCGCTCGCGACCGGGGTCGTAGATCGGCGAGCCGGCACGGCGCCACGCCGTGCGCCGCCGGGCTCGTGCCTTGCGCCAACTGCCGAGCGCCCGAGCGGTGAGCGGCAGGACGACGACCACCGCGATCACGGCGAGGAGCAGCAGCGCGAGCAGCATCGGCGAGGCCCCGGCTCAGCCCCCCGACGCGCGGGGGAAGAAGATGACCCGTTCGGCTTGGGGCGGTATCTCGGAGTAGTCACGCACGAGCTCGGCCTCGCGGCGGCCGCTGCCCGGGTTCGTGGTCGGGACTGCGGCCCACATCCCTTCGTCGAGCTGCCGGCGGAACACCTCGATCAGCCGCTCCTCCTCCTCCCGCACCCGGGGATCGCCCTCGGCTAGCAGCAGCTCCCCATGGCCGGGCTTCATGCGCAGGAACCTGATCTCGGACCTCCCTGGTGCGAGCTTGCGTTCGGCCGCCTAGGCGGCGGCTGGATTATGCCAGACCCCTCCCCAGCTCCCGCGGGCTCGAGTCGCCCGGCCCGCTCAGACGCGCCGCCGTTTCGCTCCCGAGTCGTCGGGTATCGCTCAGCCCGTGAGCGAGCCCGAGGTCGTCACCCTGGCCGAAGTGGTCCACCGAGCGGTCGAGGTCGTGGACCCGGACGGGGTCGAGGACGGCCCCGCGGCCCTGCTCGAGCGCTTCGAGGACCGCGACGAGCCGGTGACCGCCGTGCCGGACGTCGAGGAGGAGCTGCTCGAGGGCCGAGGCGCGATCGACCCCCAGGACGAGGACCCCACGGTGGCGATGACCGTCGCGGTCGCCACCTACCTGGCCTACCGCCGCACCGAGCTCGACCGGGATCCGCTCCACCTCCTCGGCATGGCCGCCCGCGCCGAGTTCGACGGCGACCCACCGCCGCACGTGGCCGAGTGGCTCGCCGACCAGGGCGTCGCGGCCTAGCCCCGACGCGCTCCGCAAGCCGGACAGCGAGCTCGCGGGAGGATGCCGCGCAGGCCCGGCCTGCGACCCTCGGAAGGACGGCGTGCCAAGGGGGCGACCGAGACCTGCGCGGAGCCGCGATCTCGTCGCCGGCTTAGACCGCCGATCCCCGCTCGACGGCGGGGCGCGCGGGCGTCCCCTCGCGGCGAAGGCCGAAGACGTCGACCGGGCCGGCCCCGGCCCCGAGCTCTCGGAGCCCGTCGCGCACGGCCTCGGCCGCCACCTCCTTGGCTCGCCGGGCGGCGTCGAGCGGATCGACGCCGAACGCGAGCTCCGCGGCGAGCACGGAGGAATGCGTGCACCCCGAGCCATGCGCGGCGCCGCCGGGGTAGCGCTCGCCCGGGATCGCGACGAGGCGCTCGCCGTCGTAGAAGAGATCGGCTGCATCGTCTCGGTCACCACCGGTCACGACCACCGCGCCCGGGCCGAGCTCGTGCACCGCCCGGGCGAGCGCCTCGGGCGGAGTGTCCGGGGCGAGCCCGGCGAGGACCGCCGCCTCGGCCGCGTTCGGCGTGGCGACGCTGGCCCGCGGGAGAAGGAGCGAGCGCAGTGCGCCGATCGCGTCTTCGTCGAGCAGCCGGGCGCCGCTCTCGGCAACCATCACCGGGTCGAGGACGACCGGGGCGCCGTCGACCAGCTCGAGGCTTCGCGCCACCGCCTGGATGGCGTCGGCCGTCCCGACCATCCCGATCTTGACCGCGTCCACTCCGATGTCGTCGGCCACCGCGCGGACCTGCTCGACGATCGCCTCCGGCGGCAGCGGGTAGACCGCGCTGACCCCGGTCGTGCTCTGGGCGGTGATCGCGGTGATCGCCGTCATGCCGTGGGCTCCACAGCGGGCGAAAGCCTTCAGGTCGGCCTGGATCCCCGCGCCGCCGCCGGAGTCCGAGCCGGCGATCGAGAGCAGTCGCGGCGGGTGGGTCGCTGGTGGGGACAGCGCGCGCTCCTTTGCGGGGACTGACCGGGGGGAGATTACGCATCGGAGGTCGCCGCCCTTCGCACCGGCGCCGGCCGCGGGGCGGCGGGCGAGTACGAGCCGAGCCCGGTCCGCCGTACGCGCCCGAGCGCCTCGAGCCGGGCGAGCGCGGCCCTGGCCTCGGCCGCCGATAGGCCGGCCATTCGGGCGACGCCGGCCACGCCGGCCCCCGCCTCCACCGCGTCGAGCGCCCCCCGCAGCTCCTCGGGCAGCTCGTCGCTCACCGGCTCCGGAAGGCGGGCCAGCCCTGCGCCGAACAGCTCCTCGAGAACGTCCTCGGGCCCGGCGACGAGCCGCGCGCCGTCCCGCAGCAGCGCGTGCACTCCGGCGGTCAGGCGGGACGTGGCCCGCCCCGGCACCGCGCCAACCGGCCGCCCGAGCTCGGATGCGAAGTGCGCGGTGATCAGCGAACCGGACGGGTCGGCGGCCTCCACCACCACGGTCATCCCAGCCAGTCCGGCCATCAACCGGTTGCGCGCGGGAAAGCTCCAGCGGAAGGCGCGCTGGCCCGGCGGCATCTCGGAGACCACCGCGCCCTCGCGACGCAGCCGCTCGTACAGGCGCCGGTTGCGGTACGGATACGGGAGGTCGGCGGCGCCGGCGAGCACGGCGAGCGCCCGCCCACCGCCCTCGAGGCAGCCGCGATGCGCGGCGGCGTCGATCCCGAGCGCGAGCCCGCTGACCACGGTGACCCCGGCCGCAGCCAGCCCCCGGCCGAGGCGGAACGCCATCTCGAGCCCGTAGGGGGAGGCGCTTCGCGCGCCCACGAGGGCGACCGCGGGCTCGCCGGTGAGCCGAGCGACGCTCTCGGGCTCGGCCGTGGAGAACAGCACCGCCGGCGAGTCGACGAGCTGGCTCAGCGGGGCCGGGTAGCGCCGGTCGTGCCGACAGACGGCGTGGAGCCGAGCGGACTCGACCGCTTGCCGCGCCGACCCGGGGTCGAATCGCTCGAGGAAGAGGCGTTGCTGTTGGGCCTGGCGCCCGGCGGCGGCCGCGATCAGCTCGTCGTCGCCTAGGGCCAGGATTCCGCCCGGCCGCCCCTCGCGGCGCTGGAGCAGCCCGGCGATGCGCGGCGCGAGGCGGCCGATCAGCCAGGCCCGTCGGAGGCAGTCCCCGCACGCGCCGCTCACGCGGCCGCCCTCACCGCATAGGGCACCCGATACGCGAGCGCCTCCTCCAGATCCTCCACCGCGACCCGCGGCTGACCCGCCAGGTCGGCGATCGTCCGCGCCACCCGGAGCACCCTGTCCTGGCCGCGTCCGCTGAGCAGCGCGGGATCACCGACTCCGAGGAGGCGGGAGGCGAGCCGGCGCTCCAGCGGCACCACGCGGCGCGTGAGGCGGGCGTCCATCTCGCCGTTGCACAGGGCGGCCGTCCCCCGCAGCCGCTCGCGCTGTCTCGCGCGGGCGCGCACGACCTGCTCGCGCGCTTCGCTCGAGCCCGCACCTTGGGGCCGCGAGCCGACCAGCTCGACGGCCGGGACCGGAGCAACCTCGCAGACCAGGTCGATCCGATCGATGAGCGGGCCGCTCAGGCGGCGGGCATAGCGCTGGAGCTCGAGCTCGCCGCAGGTGCACTGGTCGCCGGGCCGGGCGCAGGGACAGGGGTTGCAGGCGGCGACGAGCATCACGCTCGCCGGGAACTCGATCGTGCGCTGTCCGCGCATGACCTCGACCCGCCGATCCTCGAGCGGCTGCCGGAGGGCGTCGAGCGCGGCGCGCGAGAACTCGGCGATCTCGTCGACGAACAGGACGCCGCGGTGGGCGAGCGTGACCTCGCCGGGCCGGGGAAACGGGCCGCCGCCGGCGAGGCCCGACGGCGAGATCGTGTGGTGCGGGGCCCGGAAGGGGCGCTCGGTGGCCAGCCGACCGTCCCCGAGGCCGGCCACGCTCTGGACCTGGGTGATCTCGAGCGCCTCTTCGAAGGACGGCGGCGGGAGGATGCTCGGCAGCCGCCGCGCCAGCATCGTCTTCCCCGAGCCCGGCGGCCCCACCATCAGCAGGTTGTGGCCACCGGCAGCGGCGATCCGGAGAGCACGTTTCGCGTCGTCCTGGCCGCGGACGTCGAGCAGG
>DASQXU010000080.1:0-2978 GCA_035639555.1 Thermoleophilaceae bacterium | reverse complement strand
GACGTCGCCGACGATCCAGACATCGAGGCCCTCGAGCGAGCCGGCGCGCCGCCGAAGCGTGTAGAGGTCGAGCAGGGCCTGGGTCGGATGCTCGTGCTTGCCGTCGCCGGCGTTGATGACCGCGGCTCGGGTCCAGCGGGCAACGAGGGCGGCGGCGCCCACGTGCGGGGAGCGGAACACGATCGCCGCCGGGTCGTAGGCGGACAGGGTCTGCACCGTGTCCTTCAGCGACTCCCCCTTGTCGACCGCCGAGCCCTGCGCCTTCACCGAGACCAGGTCGGCCGAGAGCCGCTTCGCGGCGAGCTCGAAGGACGAGCTGGTGCGCGTCGAGGACTCGTAGAAGAGGTTGATGACCGTCCGGCCGCGCAGGGTCGGGACCTTCTTGATCTCCCGCCCCGACACCTCGGCGAAGCTCGCGGCCCGGTCGAGGATGCGCTCGATGTCCGCGCGGGTGAGGTCGTCGATCGACAGCAGGTGCCGGATCAAGGGGCCACCTCCACCTGCGACTCGATCGCGACCTCGTCCACCCCGTCGATCTCGTCGACCCGCACGTTGACGCGCTCGGAGCGGGCGGTCGGCAGGTTCTTGCCGACGTAGTCCGGGCGGATCGGCAGCTCGCGGTGGCCGCGGTCGGCCAGGACCGCGAGCTGGACCCGCCGCGGGCGCCCGTAGTCGAACAGGGCGTCGATCGCCGCCCGCACGGTACGGCCCGTGTAGAGCACGTCGTCGACCAGGACGATCGTGGTCTCCTCGACCGGGAAGTCGACGTGCGAGGCGTGGACCACCGGCTGGGCGTCCGGCGAGCGCATGGTCAGGTCGTCGCGGTAGAAGGAGATATCGACGTCGCCGAGCGGAACCGGCTCTCCGACGAACTCGGCGACCAGATCGCGTAGCCGGGCCGCGAGCACGGCGCCGCGACGGTGGATGCCCACGATCGCGATCCCCTCGCCCCCGGTCTTCTCGATGATCTCGTGGGCGATGCGCACCAGCGTGCGCCGCACGTCCTCGCGGTCGAGGACCACCTTCTGGCTCAACCAACCGCTCCTTTCTGGCCTCGCCGGACCCGATTAAAGGAACCTGGCCGAGCGTAGCAGCCCCCGGGGACGCCACCCCGGCGAGTCAGGGACCCGCGTCGGCCACCGGCTCGGGAACGAAGGCCGCTGGCTCGGCCTCCGCCTTGATGTGCCGGGGCGGCCCGCGCTCGGGAAGCGGGATCTCGACCCGGTCGAAGTCGCGCGGGACGATCGTCCGCTCGAAGACCGCGCGGGCCTCGTCGCGGAGCTCCCCGCCGGCGTAGCGGGGCGAGACGTGGGTCAGCCCGAGCAGCGCGACCTCCGCGGCGGCCGCGAGCTCGGCCGCCTGCCGTGCCGTGGAGTGCTCGGTCTCGCGCGCGCGATCCTTCTCCTCGTGGGCGAAGGTGGCCTCGTGGATCAGCAGGTCGGCCCGGTAGGCGACGGCGCGGGTCATCTCGCAGGGGGCGCTGTCGCCGCTCATCACGACCTTGCGGCCCGGTCGGGGTGCGCCCATGACCTCCGGGGGCCGGACCTCCCGCCCGCCGGCGGCGACCGGCTCGCCCCGCTGCAGGCGCCCGAAGTCCGGTCCCTCCGCGACCCCGAGGGCACGGGCCCGGTCGGGATCGAAGCGGCCGGGGCGCTCGTCTTCGACGAGCGCGTAGCCGTAGGCGAAGCGGCCGTGCCGCACCGGGAAGGGGGCGATCCGGTATCCGTCGCGCCGAACCTCCTCGCGCTCGCCGATCTCGATCAGCACGACCTCGAACGTGGTCCGGCCGACGACCGGCCGCATGCCCTCGAAGAGCCGGCGCAGCCCCGGCGGGCCGTGGACGGTGAGCGCGCGCTCGCGGCCCCGGAGGCTGAAGGTCTTGAGCATCCCGGGAAGGCCGAGGAAGTGGTCGGCGTGGAAGTGGGTGATGAAGACGTCCTCGAGCTCGATCAGCCCCACCGAGCGGACGAGCTGGCGCTGGGTCCCCTCGCCGCAGTCGAACAGCAGCCGGTCGCCTCCCCGGCGCACGAGCGTGGCCGGGAGGCCCCGACGAGCAGTGGGCGCGGAGCCCGCGGTGCCGACGAACAGGACGTCGAGATCCATCGCGGATCTATCTTGACCGCTGGTGGGGCTGCGTCCGGGTCGAGGGCTCCCGCTGCGCGCTCGGCGATCTCCGGCTTTGCGCCTAGGCCAGCTCGATCAGCTCCAGCTCGAGCCGGCCGCCGCGCACCTGCCCGAGCCCCATCGTGTGGGCGGGCGCCCGTCGACGCTCGGTCGGGCTGCCGGGGTTGAAGATCTGAAACCCTCCCTCGCGCTCGTGCAGCGGCAGGTGCGAGTGGCCGAAGACAACGGCATCGGCGTCCGGGAACCACCGACGCAGGCGGGCGAGGCGCCCGCGCCGCGGGCCGGCGTCGTGGACCATCCCGATGCGGGCACCGCCCAGCTCGACCGCCCTGCGCTGGGGTAGCGCGTGCCGGAGCGCCGGCTCGTCGACGTTCCCGTGCACGCCGACCACCCGAGGGCAGAGCGTCTCGAGCTCGGCCAGCACGGATGCGGCGACGAAGTCCCCGGCGTGCAGCAACACATCCGCGGCGCGGATCCGCGCGACGCACCCCTCCGGGAGGCGCCGGGCGCCGCGCGGGAGGTGGGTGTCCGAGATCAGCGCTATGAGCACGGGCGGGGATAACGTAGGCGCGACGCCAGTCGCGGCCGATCTGCGCTCGAGACCGGCACGAGATCGAGGCGACCATCGCGACGTTCGAGCACCGGCGCCGCAACGAGCTGATCGCCCTTCACCACTCCGCGACGCCGAGTTCGACCTGCTCGGGACGCGGCCTTCCATCAAACGGGCCGGGGATTTCGCTGCCGGATGGCCGCGCTCTTCGTGTTCGGAGGAGGACCGGCTACCGTGCGAGCGCGTCTACTTCGACGTCGGGACGATCATGCGCCAGCTCGGCGTCGCCGACGACCCTCTTTCC
>DASQXU010000079.1:0-3009 GCA_035639555.1 Thermoleophilaceae bacterium | reverse complement strand
CGAGATGTAGCGGTCGGCGAGCTCGGCGGCGGCGTCGAGGGCCTCGTCCGTGATCGCCACCCGGTGGTGGGTCTCGTAGCGGTCGCGCAGCCCCTTGAGGATCTGGACGGTCTCCTCGGTGGAGGGCTGGTCAACCCGGATCTGCTGGAAGCGGCGCTCGAGCGCCGAGTCGCGCTCGAGGTACTTGCGGTACTCGTCGAGCGTCGTGGCGCCGATCGTCTGGAGCTCGCCGCGGGCCAGGGCCGGCTTGAGGATCGAGGCGGCGTCGATCGCGCCCTCGGCGGCGCCGGCACCGACGAGGTTGTGCAGCTCGTCGATGAACAGGATGATGTCGCCGCGCTGGGTGATCTCCTTCATCACCTTCTTCAGGCGCTCCTCGAACTCGCCGCGGTACTTCGAGCCCGCGACCAGCGCGGCTAGGTCGAGCGTGTAGATCTGCTTGTTCTTGAGGATCTCGGGCACCTCGCCGCTCGTGATCCGCTGGGCCAGGCCCTCGACGACCGCGGTCTTCCCCACGCCGGGCTCCCCGATCAGGACCGGGTTGTTCTTGGTCCGGCGGGAGAGGATCTGCATGATCCGCTCGATCTCGGTCTCGCGCCCGACCACGGGGTCGAGCTTGCTCTCCGCCGCCAGCTTCGTGAGGTTGCGCCCGAACTGGTCGAGCAGCTTCGAGGACTTCTTGCCCTCGCCCTGCTGGCCCTGGCCGGCGGCGCGCCCCTGGCGCCCACCGGGGCCGGAGAGCATGCGGATGACCTCGTTGCGGATCTTCTCGGAGTCTGCGTCGAAGTCGAGCAGGATGCGCGCGGCGACACCCTCGTTCTCGCGGACCAGGCCGAGCAGGATGTGCTCGGTGCCGATGTAGTTGTGGCCCAGGCTGAGCGCCTCCCGCAGCGCGAGCTCGAGCACCTTCTTGGCCCGGGGGGTGAACGGGATCTGCCCGGAGGTGACCTCCTCCCCGGAGCCGACGATCCGGACCACCTGGGCCCGGACCCGCTCGACCGTGATGTCGAGCGACTCGAGCACTCGGGCGGCCAGCCCCTCCTCCTCGCGCAGGAGGCCAAGGAGGATGTGCTCCGTGCCGATGTAGTTGTGCTTCAGGATCCGGGCTTCCTCCTGAGCGAGGACGACCACCTGCCGGGCCCGTTCTGTGAAGCGCTCAAACACTCGCTGCCAAGTCCTTAGGTCGGGTGCTGCGGGACGGGTACTACCCAGGTCTCCTTTCTGATATCGGCACCGGCGCCGACCTGGACGAAAGGTACCTGGGCGATCCCCGACGCCTGAACCCAGTCTACCAACGGCCCCCAAGGGTCCCGCAGGGCTGAACCCGCGCTTAATCCGACCTTTTCGGCACTCCGCGAGCGCCAACCCGGGGCTATCGGGGCGCCTGGCGCATGTGCGGGAAGAGCACAACCTCCCGGATCGAGCGGCGGCCGGAGAGGATCATCACCAGCCGGTCGATCCCCACGCCGACCCCGCCGGTCGGCGGCATGCCGTGCTCGAGGGCGCGCACGAAGTCCTCGTCGTAGGGCTGGGTCTCCTCGTCGCCGGCGGCCATCTCACGGGCCTGCTGATCGAAGCGCGCCCGCTGCTCGTCGGGGTCGTTCAGCTCGGTGAACGCGTTCGAGAACTCGATGCCGGAGGCGAAGCACTCCCACCGTTCGGCGAGGCCGGGCTCCGAGCGGTGGTCCTTGGCGAACGGCGAGAGCTCCTTTGGATAGTCCATGACGAACGTGGGCTCGATCAGGTTGGGCTCGACGTGCTTCGAGAGCAGCTCGTCCACGAGCTTCGCCCATGTCTCGTCGGGGTCGAGCCCGATCCCGCGCTCATGCGCGGTCGCCACCAGGGCATCGCGGTCGCCCCGGCGCGCGAGGACGTCGAGCCCGGTGTGGTCGAGGATCGCCTGCCGGAGGGTCAGCCGCCGCCACGGCGGGGTGAAGTCGAGCTCGCCCCCGTATCCCACCTCGGAGGCCACGAACGCGATCATCTCCTGGAGCTCGGCGGCCATGTCCTCGTAGTCGGCGTAGGCCTCGTACCACTCGAGCATCGTGAACTCGGGGTTGTGCTTGTGGGAGATGCCCTCGTTGCGGAAGTCCTTGCCGATCTCGTAGACCCTCTCGAGGCCACCGACGATCAGCCGCTTGAGGTAGAGCTCGTCGGCGATCCGCAGGAAGAAGTCGCGGCCGAGGGCGTTGTGGTGGGTCACGAACGGGCGCGCCAGCGCCCCGCCGTAGAGCGGCTGGAGGATCGGCGTCTCGACCTCGAGGAAGCCGCGGGCGTCGAGCCAGCGCCGGATCGCCGAGATCACGCGCGAGCGCATCATGAAGAGCTCGCGGACCTCGTCGTTGGCGATCAGGTCGAGCTCCCGGTGCCGGTAGCGGGTCTCGACGTCCTCGAGCCCGTGGTACTTCTCCGGCGGGGTCCGAAGCGACTTGGCGAGCAGCGTCCAACCGCTGGCCCGCAGGGAGAGCTCGCCCCGCCGGGTGACGAAGGCGGTGCCGTCCACGCCGATCAGGTCGCCGAGGTCGAGCGAGAGGAGGTCCTCGAACGACTCCTCTCCAAGCACGTCCCGGCGGGCGTGCACCTGGATGCGCCCGGAGCGGTCGAGCACGTCGAGGAAGGCGGCGCCGCCGTGGCCGCGGCGCGCGGTCAAGCGGCCGGCGACGCGGTAGGCGGCGTCGGTCTCCGCGCCGGGCTCGAGATCGGCGTGGGCGGCGCGGACCACCGCGATCGGCACCACCCCGTCGAAGTCGTGCGGGTAGGGGTCGATCCCGCGGTCGCGGAGGCGGGCGAGCTTGGCGCGGCGGTCCTCCTCCGCCGCGGGGGAGCGCTCGGTCACCGGGCGAAGCCTAAGCGAGCCTAGGCCGATTCGATCTTGGTGATCTTCAGCTTGCGGGCCGGCCCCCGCGGCACCGGCACCGAGACGATGTCCCCGCGCTTGTGCCCCAGAAGCGCCTTGCCGACCGGCGATTCGTTGGACAGCTTGTTCTCCCGCGGGTCGGCCTCGGCCGA
>DASQXU010000078.1:0-2197 GCA_035639555.1 Thermoleophilaceae bacterium | reverse complement strand
CAGCCGACGGAGAGCAAGGCGACGGCGGCGAGGCGTTCCGCGCCAGCCCGGCGAGCGAGCGAGGGGGAGCTGCTCCACTCAGGACGGCGAGCTCGCACCAATGCGCGCCGGCGAGGCACTTGCCCGTGTTGCGGGCCAACGTCATGACGTGGCTACCGATCGGCACAGCGCGTGAGGACGGCGTCGGCGCAGGCGCGGATCTCGCCGTTCGAGCGCCGGCCCTCGAACTTCGCGGTCAGCGCCGGAGTAGCTCAGTCAGTGAGCCACGAAGAATTCGAGCCTAAGCTACTGCGGTACGACGCCACGCTCCCCACGCGCGCCATCCTCCTGCCACGTGCAGGCCGTGCGAGCCGTGAGCTGGGGATGCCCGAGCGCCTCGCGTCCGGCACCGGTCATGGAAATGCCCGAGCCCAACCGGCAGGCGCCGTGTTTGCCTTGTCGTGAAAGGGCGGCCTCAGTAGCGTCGCCCAAAACGACCAAGGCGGCGATATGGCGAGCGAAGCGGGCGCTGAGCCCCCAGTGGCAAGTCGCGCAGGAGGACCGGACCGCCGTCGGCCGCTCACATGGCAGGACGTGCGCGGAGACACCCGGCGGCGCGCGGACGAGCTGGTCTGCACGGAGCCCGAGGCCGTGGCGCTCGAGGCGTTGCGCACCGCCACCGGCGAGACCGACGGCGACATGGAGCGCCACACGGTGCGCCAGTATCTGATTGCCGAGCGCCTCGCTGACACGCGCGGGATCGCGTATGACCGCGAGGTGCTGCTGTGCGCGCGGAGTCGCTAAGAAGATGCAACACCCGCGCCGGAGGGCACACCTGGCCGGCGAGCTCGCCCCAGACGGGCGAGGATTGGCAGGCTGTCCGGCACGGTCTGGGCCCGGAGCCGCCTGACGACCCAGGAAGGGGCCCGCAAGCGCCGTCGGCGGGCCGCCACAGCGCCGGACGGCCATGGTTACGCGCTGGCCGCCCATAGGTCCCTCCACGAACGTGGTCGTCCCGAGCGCGCGTAGGTGTCTCCTGTGGCGCCACATCGGAGGCGGATAGGAAGCGCGCTGGGGTTACCCGGTGGGCCTAGACTCGGGGCAGTGAAGGACCAGACCGGTGCCGTTCGCCGAGCCGGGCTCATCGGGGCGGAGATCGTCGTCACCGTGGGGGCGGCGAGCGGGCTCGTCGCGCTGTTGGAAGGCGTGGCCTCGGCTACGAGTCTCACGGTCACTACCTGCTCGCGGTCCTCCTAATCGCGATCCGCCATGGAGAGGTCCCCGGGCTCGCGGACCGAGCGCCGCCCGACCACGGCGGCGCTCCCCACCTGCCTAAACGAAAGGAGTTTCGCTATGTGCGAATCGACGACGCCCGCCGCCTGGTGGGCGACACATCAGGGTGCCCGCTCAACTGGGCGCGCGCCCAGCTCGAGCGCCTCGGCTACCCGAGCGCGCGGGGCGAGCTTGTCGGGCTCGAGCCCCATCCCAGTGGCTCCTGAGCACAAGCGCAGGCACACGCTTCTAGGAGATGAGGCAGAACTGTTCCGCCGCCATGCCGCCTGGCTCGTGCGGGTGACCCGCCACGGCCTGCGCTGCTCCGAAACCCTGGCCGAGGACGCCTGCGCCCACGCCTGGCTCCAGCTCTGCCGAAGCCAACCCGAGCGGACGGAGAACCTCGCCGGCTGGCTCATGGTCGTCGCCCTCCACGAGGGCCTCCGACTCCTCCGCCTGGCGGGGCCGCGAGCCCCTGACCGCGGACGTCGGCCGCCAGGAGCACGGGGCGGAAGGTGGTCGACAGCCCGTCCCGGTCGAGGAGCGCGTCGAGGCGCCGGTGGGCGTCGAGCTCGCCGTCGAGGCCCGCGAGGCCCTGCGGGCCCTGGCCGGCCTACGCTGGCGCCGCCGCCGCGTCCTCGCCCTCCGGGCCGCGGGCTACAGCTACAAGGAGATCGCCGCGAAGCTCGGAGTGACCTACACGAACGTGAACCGGCAGCTGACAGAGGGGCGGGCGGAGCTCCGCCCGCTGCGCGATGCGGCGTGACTCCTCACGGCGCGCGGCGGGGACGCCTACCTTCACGATTCGATGGAGGATCGAGCACGATCGCAAGAACGGATCACCCAGTCGGACCTCGCTCGGCTTGCGGACCTCGCGGAGGCAGACCTCGCCGATCTCTTCGACCGTACGCCAGATTTCGCGGCGCTCTATCGCGACCGGGTGTTG
>DASQXU010000077.1:0-5365 GCA_035639555.1 Thermoleophilaceae bacterium | reverse complement strand
CTCGAGCGGCGCGTCGAAGCCGGTCAGGTACTGCTTGCCGGCCTGGGGGAGGCGGTACGGGAGCGAGGCGGTGCGGATGAACGAGGCGAGGTCGAGGGCGCGCTGGTGCAGGGCGAGCGGAAGCAGCGCGAGCGCGACGAGCGCCACCGCGGCGACGGCCACGCCGGTTGCGGCGCGCCGGCGGCGGGCGAGGAGCCAGATCGCCTCGGGGCCGACGACGAACACCGCGAAGTAGTGCGTGGCCAGGGCCAGGGCCGCGCTGGCCCCCCACAGGTACAGGGCGCCGCGGCTCGGGCGGCGCAGCAGCCGGGCGAACGCGTAGAGGGAGAGCGCAGTGAGGAGGGCGACCAGCGCGTACGACCGCGCCTCCTGCGAGTACCAGATGAGCAGCGGGTTGAAGGCGGCGAGGGCGGCCACCACCAGCCCGACCCGGCGCGTCGTGAGCTCAGCGGCGGCGGCACAGGCGGCGGGGATCGCGCAGGTCCCGCAGAGCGCCGACAGCGAGCGCAACCCGACCTCCCCGGTGCCGAACGGCTTCGACCACAGCCAGGCGACCACGTAGTAGAGCGGGGGCGTGGACTCGCTGTCCGGGATTCGCCTGAGCATCCCGATCATTCCGTGCCGCACGAGGTCGACCGTGACCGCCTCGTCGTACCAGTAGCTCTGCACGCCGAGGGTCGTGAACCGAAGCGCGGCGCCGGCCGCGACGAGCAGGAGGAGCACCCAGAGCCCGGCGGGCACCCTGGCGAGCCTGGCGAGCATGGGGCCGGAGGGTAAGCCGCCTCCGCGCGGCATCGTCCGGCTCAGCCGGCGCGGCCCAGCAGCACGGCGTGGCGCTCCGCGGATCACCGGGCGGCGCAAGATCCCTTTCGAGGATCCGGCTCGGCGTGGGTTGACAGGATGAAGCCCATGGGGCTCGACCGCACCGTGCTGTTTCGGCTTGCGACCAGCGAGCGGCTGGAGCGGGCGGTCAAGCGCGCGCCGGGCGGCGAGGCTGCCGCGTGGCGCGCCGCCTCGCGCTACGTCGCGGGCCGATCCCGCAGCGACGCGCTCGACACCGTGGCGACCCTGCTCGAGCAGGGTCACGGGGTCAGCATCGACGAGTTCGGCGAGCGCGTCCGCGATCCGGCGGCCGCCGACCTAGTGCTCGAGGACTACCTCGGGCTCGCCGGCGCCCTGCCACCACCTCCGGCGGACATCTGGCTGTCGGTGGATCTCTCGCACCTGGCGCTCGGGACGGACTCCTCGGTCCTCGCTGACCGCCTCGCGGCCATCGCGCGCGCCCTGCCCGCCGGCCGGCGGGTGCAGGTCGGGGCCGAGGAGGCAGCGCAGGGCGACGCCATCCTCGCGTGCGTGCTCGACGTCGCGGCGCGTGGCCTGGCCGATCGGCTCGGAGCCACGGTGCAAGCCAACCTGCTGCGCTCTCCCGCCGACGCCGACGCCCTGGCCGACGCCGGCGTGCACGTCCGGCTCGTCAAAGGCGCCTACCTGGAACGCATCGCCGCCCATCCCCACGGAGAGCCGACCGACGTGGCTTTCCTGCGTCTGGGCTTCCGCCTGGCCGAGCGCGGGGCCGCGTGGTCGATGGCCACCCACGACGGGCGGCTGCGCGAGGCGCTGCTCCTCGGGCACGGGCCGGTGCCGGTGGAACAGCTGCTCGGGGTACGTCCAGAGTTGCTGTCCGAGTTGCGCGCGCGCGGCGTTCCGACCCGAGTCTACGTCCCCTACGGCCCCGACTGGTTCCGGTACTGGCTGCGCCGCCTCGCCGAGTCGCGGGGCGCCTGACTGCCGCCCGCACGGGCGGTCGCGCAAGCGAACCGGGGGCGTGGCGTCTCGTCGCCGCGGGCTCGTATCTGCGGGGCGGGCTCCATGAGAGCGTGGGCCCATGTCGGTCCGCACATGGGAGGCCATGGAGCGAGCAGGAGTCGGCATGAAGATGGTCACCCGTGGCTCGACTGCGGCTGATCCCCCCTGTGCCCGACCGCGGGGTTTACCCGCCGGCCAACGGGTAACGCTGAGACAACACATGGATCCGGTTGCGCTCGGCAAGCTGGCAGCGACGGGGTGGCGCTCCAAAGTCGCGGACGCCGTGGCCGAGCCCGTGTCGAGGAAGGCGCCGGTGGAGCCGGACCAGGTGCGCGCGGCGGTGGGAGGAATCTTCTTCCTGCTGTCCGCCTACTACGTGATCCAGACCATCCGTCGGGCGACGCAAGAGATCCGAGGCTGACCCTGGACGTGGTCCGGTCCGGCGACGGGCCGTCCTCGGCTTTGCGGATGAGGGTGATCACGTGGAACGTGGCTCGGCGCTCGTCCCGCCTGGTCGAGCAGGCTGCCGCGCTGGCGTCCCGTGACCCCGACGTCGTTGCGCTCCAGGAGGTAACGGATCGGACGCTCCGGCTCTGGCGGCTCGCGCTGGAGCGGATCGGGCTTTCCCATGTCCGGTCGTCGCTGGACCACGCCGACCCGTCCCGCGCACCGGCGGACCGGCGGCGCACCGGCGTGCTGTTGGCCTCCACTGCCGCGCTTCGGGAGCCGTCCGCCACGCTGCCCGTCCCGTGGTCCGAGACCGCGCTCGCCGCGGTGGCCGCCACGGCTATCGGCCCGGTCGAGATCCAGTGCGTCCACGTCCCGAACGCAGCCAACGGCTGGGTCAAGGCGCACACGCTCGGGGCCGTGCGGGCCGGGCTTCGGGCCGCGCCGCCGATGCCCCGCGTCGTGTGCGGCGATCTCAACACCCCGCGGCGCGAGCTCGAGAGCGGCGCGGTGCTCTCCTTCGCCAGAGATTCGCGCGGGCGCCTGCGGCCGGAGCGCGGACCCGAGTGGGACGCGGCCGAGCTCGGCGTCGTTCCCGGACTGCGGGATCTCGGCTATCGGGACGCCTATCGCACCCTGCACGGTTACCGATCGCGCGAGCCGAGCTGGACCTGGCAACGCATCTCAGGTCATGGCGGCGGCTGGCGCCTGGACCACCTCTTCACCTCGGCGGAGTTGGAGCCGACGGCCTGTGTGTACCACCACTCCTGGCGGGACGAGGGCCTCAGCGACCACTCGCCCGTCGAGGCTGACGTCGTCCCGACGGCTCATCCCGAGCCGGATTCGCTCCTTCGGCGATCGCCGGCGCCCGCCCGGCGTTCGCGTAGACCCAGCGCGAGCGGCGGCTGAGGATCGGCCTCTCGGCGATTCGGCTCGTGCGGCGAACCAGGAAGAAGCAGACCAGGGCGCCGACCAAGGCGATCCCGGCCGTCGAGTAGAAGGTCACCTGAAAGGCATCGATGTGGCCGGTGATGAGGTCGCCGCGCACGGACTGCACGAGGTGACTCTCGGGGACGCGGCTGAAGCCCCGCTGCTCCGCCTCGAGGATGAAGTCGCGGACCCGCCCCACCTGGGTCCGGGTGGGAGTGATGCCGCGCGCCGCCAGCTTGTCGTGAAGGACGTGGTAGTAGTAGCCGAGCTCGACCGCGCTCAGGGTGGCGATACCCAATGCCCCGCCGAGCTGCTCCGCGGTGTTGATCATCCCCGCCGCCTGCCCGCTGTCCTCGTCCGGGACGGCGGTCAACCCGGTCGGGTCGTTGACGGTGAGCACGATGCCGAGTCCGACTCCTTGGAGCAGGAGGCCGGGGATCAGCGCCCCAACCGTGGCGTCGCCGGCCCCGAGCGCGAGCGCGATCCCCGACAGCGCGAGGACCCCGAACCCGGCGGCCAGCGGGACTCGACCGCCGAAGCGGTCGAAGGCCCGTCCGGCTAGCGGGCCGGCGAGGATGATCGGGATCGTTCCCGGGATGAGCGCGATGCCGGCGACCGCTGGGTCGACGCCGATCACCAGGAGGAGATAGAAGGGCAGCAGGAACCCGAGCCCGAGCTCGATCATGCCCGCCAAGATCTGGCTGATGTTGGCGGCCAAGAAGTTCAGGTGGCGGAAAAGCCTGAACTCGAGCAGGGGCTCCGCGACTCGGGCCTCGATCCAGACGAACAGGGAAAGCGCCACCAGCCCGACGGCGAGCGGGATCAGGGTGCTGGCGCTCGCCCACCCCTGAGGCTCGCCCTGGCTTAGGCCGAAGACCACGGCCGCGATGCCGATGCCGAAGCTCGCCGCCCCGCCGTAGTCGATGGCGCGCCGGGCGCCGCTCGGTGCCAGCGGCGGCGTCGCCCGAAGGGCCAGTCCGATCGCCGCCGCGGCCAGGGGCACGTTGACCAGGAACACGAATCGCCAATCGATGCTGGTCAGCACCCCGCCGAGCACCGGACCGAGGGCGGCGAAGAAGGCGGAGGCGCCGGCCAGGATCCCGAGCGCCGAGCCGCGGCGCTCGTCAGGGAAGACGGCGGACACGATCGCCATCGCGGTCGGCATCATGAGCGCCGCCCCGATCCCCTGAGTGGCGCGGGCGGCGATCATCCAGGCGATGTCCTGGGCCGCGCCGGCAAGGGCGGTCGAGCAGAGGAAGATCAGAGCGCCCGCGAGGAACACGCGTCGCAGCCCGAGCAGGTCGCCGAGGCGCCCGCCGAACACCATCAGCGCGGCCAGCGGGAGGATGTTCGCGGTCAGCAACCACTGAGCCACGTCGAGCGGTGCGCTGAACGCCCGGACGACATCGGGCGTGGCCAGCGGCACAGCGGTCTGATCGACCAGGATCATGCTGCTGGCGAGGGTCATCGCCACCAGCGTCAGCCACATCGATCGCGAGCGAGCAGTCATCCAGTTCGCCGCCATCGATCGACGCGGCGTGGCGAGCTTAGCCGTGCAACGGGTCGCCAACTGGGCGTGGCTTGTCAGTAGATGTGAGAGGCTGCGCGCCGTGGAGGCGGGCGACTCGTTCGGAGGACGGACGGTCGGCGACCCGCTCGCCGCCGAGCACCTCGCGCCGGCCGCCGGGTAAGCGGCCATCGAGGTTCCGCGCTTCATCCAGTTCGGGCCGCCGCCCTCGGCTCCCGAGGCGGTTGAGAGGCGGCGGTGGCGGGGCCTCGGGGTCATCTGCGTGGCGATGTTCATCAGCGCGATGGACATGACGATCGTGAACGTCGCGCTGCCCGACATGTCGAACGACCTCGACGCCGGCATCGGCGAGCTGCAGTGGGTGCTGGACGCGTTTCTGGTCTCGCTCGCCGGCCTGCTTCTCGTCGGCAGCGGGCTCGCCGATCGATTCGGGCGGCGGCGGGTGTTCCTGTCCGGGTTCGCAGGCTTCGCCGCCGCCTCCGTGCTGACCGCCGCGTCGCAGACGGTCGTCGAGGTGATCGCCGCGCGGGCGCTGATGGGCGTCGCGGCGTCGTGCGTGCTCCCTCCCGCGCTGTCGCTGCTCGCGGTGCTCTTCCCGCCCGAGCTGCGGCCGAAGGCACTCGGGATCTGGTCGGGGGTCGCCGGGTTCGGGCT
>DASQXU010000076.1:0-3912 GCA_035639555.1 Thermoleophilaceae bacterium | reverse complement strand
TCTCCTGCTCGCCCACGGGACACCAATCCTCGGCGACGGCCGCGAGCAGCTCAAGCGCTTCGCGGCGGGCTAGCACGCGCCACCCGAGCGGGCGGCGACTGGGATCCTCTGAGGCTCCCGAGCGCTCCTAATCGCGCGAAGCGGAGCGCGTACAACGCCGCGTCCTCAGTTACGAGCCGACACGCGTCCGGTCGGGTAGGGCGAGCTTTCGGCGATCCTGCGGCTTCAGCCCGCTCTCGCGGCCGGCGACAAGGGCGGCGAGCCTCCCTCGCCCGGACGGCGGTCGCGCTCTCAGCTCAGACCGTGCGGGTGGAGGTGGTCCTCGGCCATCCGCTTGAGCCTGACCCGATCGATCTTGCCGGTCGGATTGAGCGGCATCTCGTCGAGGAAGACGATCTCGTCCGGCGCCTTGTAGCCGATCCGCTCGCGGCAGAAGACGATCAGGTCGGCGCGCGACGGTGGCTCGACGCCATTACGCAGCGTCACGTAGGCGCGCACGTTTTCGCCGTGGACCTCGTCGTGGATGCCGACGGCACCGGCCAGCGAGACCGCTGGGTGCTCGACCAGCGCGTCTTCGACCTCGTACGGGCTGATGTTGGAGCCGTCGTGCACGATCACCTGCTTCTTACGGCCGAAGAACCAGAGGTAACCGTCCTCGTCTGCCCGGGCCAGATCGCCCGAGTCGAGCCAGTCGTCGATTACGACCTCCTCGGTCGCGCTAGGGGCGTCCCAGTAGCCGAGCATGCGGGTGGGGCTGCGGATCCAGATCTTGCCCACAGTTCCTGCCTCGATTGGCGCGCCCTCCTCGTCTCGCAGCGCGATCGTGAAGCCGTGGATCGGCCGCCCGATCGAGCCTTGCCTGATCTCACCCGAGGGCGGATTCAGCGTCGCCACGCCGACCTCGGTCATCCCGTATCCCTCCACGATCGGGAAGCCGGCCGTTGCGGCGAACTCGGTCAGTAGCTCGGTCGAGACCTTGTCGGCGCCGGCCCGGCACATCCGCAGCGAGGAGAAGTCTCCCGGCCGGAGATCGTGGTCGTGAACGAGTGCCGACAGCGCCGCCGGGATCATCGCGAGGATCGTCGGCTGCTGCTCCCGCAGCAGCGGCAGCAACTCGTGGCCATCCGTGCTGCGCGCGACCACGACCTTGCCACCGACCGTAAGCGTCGAGAGGGCCCACAGAAAGGAGCCGATGTGGGACATCGAGGAGCCGGGCAGAAAGACGTCAGAGGCATCGAGCTCGAACGCGCCGGCGGCAGCGGCGATCATCCAGCGCAGGGTCTGGTGGGAATGGGTGACCCCTTTGGCCGGGCCGGTGCTCCCCGACGTGAAGAAGATCACGGCCGGCGCCTCGGGGTCGGGCTCCTTCTCCGTGCGTGCAAGGGGCTCGGAGCCCAGGAGCGCGGCGAAGTCGTGGCGCCAACCACCGTCGACGCCGGGCGGCTCCTCGTTGCCGGTCGCCAGCGGTTCGGCGTCGCGGTAGGCGATCACTCCAAGCTCCAGGGAGGCGGCAAGCTCGCTCCCGCCGACGTCCTCGGCCCGCTCGACATGGGCGAGGAGAGCGCTGGCGCCGCTCACCTCCAGCGCGTGATCGATCTCGCGGGCCGTGTAGCGGTAATTCAGCGGTGTCGCGATCAGTCCCGCCCTGAAGCAGGCGAGGTAGTGGACGACGAGGTCGACCCGGTTAGGCATCAGGGACGCGAGGCGATCACCCGGCTCGAGGCCGAGCCTGCGGTAGCCGCCGGCCAGCGCGGCGCTCGCCCGGTCGAGCTCGCGCCAGGTGAGCGCGCGGTGGGCCGAAACGATCGCCGCTTCGTCCGGGGCGGCATCCAGGCCGATCCGCAGCAGGTCATTCAGCGGCGCGGCGGGGGCTTCGAGCCGGGCACCCTCGAGCAGCATTCGCTCGATCCTACGCGAGTACCGCCGTCTTTCCGAGGGGCACGTCCTTCAACCCCGGGGAGCGAGGGGCTACTGCCTCGTGTGCGGCGGCCGGCCGGCCGACCGACCCGGCGCACCGCGTGCCCCGTCCCTCGGCGGCTGCGACGAACCTGACTGCGTCGTGCCGCGCGGACCCGGCCTCGGCGAAGAGGGCATGTCTTGTGGTCGCGAGCGGGCCACCACCCGCCTGGGGAGCGGTTTTTCCCACGGAGCGTTCGCGGCGCCCGACGGCGAGCTACCCCTCGTCCCAAGGCTCACGCGGCGGCAGGAACGGCTCCTTGTCGGGCGGGTGGCCGGCCTCGATCTGGCGGCCGCGCTCGAGCTCGGCGTTGAGCTCCGCCCCGAGCAGGATCGCCAGGTTGGTGATCCAGAGCCAGACCAGGAAGACGACCAGCGCGGCCACGCTCCCGTAGGTCTTGTTGTAGGAGGCGAAATGGGCGACGTAGAAGGCGAAGCCGGCGGACGCGATCGCCCAGGCGACGATGGCCAGGATGCCGCCGGGAGAGATCCAGCGGTAGCCCGGCTGGCGGACGTTGGGGGCGACCCAATAGAGGAAGGCGATCATCTGCGAGACGACCAGCGCGATCACCGGCCACTTGGCGACCCCCCAGACCGTGACCGCGGTGTCCCCGGCGCCGACCACGTCGCCGACCTTCCGGGCAAGCGGGCCGGTGACCGCGACGGCGAGCGAGATCACGGCGGTCAGCAGCACGAGCAGGACGGTCACCGCGATCTGCAGCGGGCGCAGCTTCCAGAACGGGCGTCCCTCCTCCACCTCGTAGATCACGTTCGACGCCTTCATGAAGCCGCCGACATACGCCGAAGCCGACCACAGCGCGCCGAGCAGCCCGGCGACGAGGGCGAAGCCCGCGGTGCCCGTGGCGCCCTGCAGATTGCGGATCGCGGAGGTCACGATCTGCCGCGCCGGCCCGGGGGCGAGGGCGGCCAGGTTGTCGAGCATCGGCTGGGTGGCCGACGCGCCGACCAGTCCCAAGATCGAGAGCAGCAACAGGATCGCCGGGAAGAGCGACAGCACGCCGTAGTAGGTCAGCCCCGCGGCGAGCAGCGTGAGCTCGTCCTCCCGGAACTCGCGGATCGCTCGGCTGAGCAGCTGCCGCCAGCTTCGCTTCGGAAGCTCCGTCGGCGCCTCGGGGGGCTCCCGCGGTGAGGCGGCCACGCCGCGGTCGGTCTCCTCGGCCGTCGTCTCGTTCCGCGGCTCGGGCACGCGGGTGCCGGGTTCGTCCCGTGACAGTCGCCCGCGAGCATACCCCGGGGGTGCGTGCCGGGGGCGGCAGTCTCGCGACAATCGCTCGGGCCGTGACCGGTCTTTGCCCGTCATCGTGATCGGCCGTGACCGCGCAGCTCGCCCGAGCTGCGCGTCCTTCCGCGAGGGCTGCGACGACGGCCTGCGCAAGCCGGTCAGCTACCGCTGCTGCTCGCCCGGGTGCGGGCCAACGCCGCTCACGGGGGCGCCCCATCCGGCGCCGGCGGATCGGCGCGCTCGAGATCAAACGCCCCTCCAGCGCCGGTCACGGTGGCCGAGCGGCCGGTCGACGTCTCCGGGGGGAAGTTCGAGCTGCTCTTGCAGCTCGCGAGTGAGTCGACGTGCGGGAAGCGGCTCGGTAGGAAAGCATCCCTCAAGCGGCGGGCCCCACTGGCCGAGTGACGCCTCTACGCTGAACCGTGAAAGCCGGGGCTCGCAGGCCCTAACGCGGTCGCGGCGAGGGTCCCTCAGCGGGCCGCTGAGCTGGCTGACCGGCCACGTCGGCCCCGTCGGCGCGGTCGAGCCCGGTGTCCGCCTGCGAAGCGGAGTCTTCGAGCGGCTCGCGGTGCGTGAAGACGATGAGGCCGGGCAGCACGGCGCGGACGGCGGCTTCGACCCGTTCGAGCAGGTCATGGCCGCGCTGGACGCGCCACCGGCCGGGAGACGTGCACCGAAGCGAAGGAGCGCCGGCCCGCCTGGCGGGTGCGCAG
>DASQXU010000075.1:0-10281 GCA_035639555.1 Thermoleophilaceae bacterium | reverse complement strand
GGAGTCCCCGGCTATCCGCCGGCCACCGCGGGCCTGGCCAAGGTGGACATCGCCCGCGACAGACTGGCCGGCGCCGCCCGCCTCCTGCGCGGCGCCTCCGCGCGCCTGCCGCTCACCAGCTACCTCACGCTGCTCGCCGAGGTCGAGCTCGCCGCCGGACACCACGGCGCCGCGGGGCGTGAGCTCGACGTCGTCCGAGCCCAGCAGCGGCTGCTGCGCTCCGCGGGCGCACGGCCGGACGCCGAGCTCGTCGTCTTCGACGCCACCCACGGATATCCCCCCGCGGCCGTGCGCCTCGGGCGCCAGGTGTGGCGGGCCGCGCCGAGCGTTCGCTCCGCCGACGCGCTGGGCTGGGCGCTCACACGCGCGGGGCGTCCCCGGGCCGGCCTGCGGTGGGCCCGGCGCGCGCTCCGCCTGGGCTCCCGCGACCCGCTCTTCCACTTCCACGCCGGCATCGCGGCCAAGGCGGCCGGCGAGCGCGCGCTCGCCCGGCGCGAGCTCGCGCTTGCCCTGTCCCTCAACCCCGCCTTCTCTCCGCTGTACTCCCAGTGGGCTCGGCGGGCGCTCGAGGCGCTGCGGTGAGGCGCGCCCTGTTGCTCGCCCTCGCGGCGCTCCTCGCGATCGCCGCCAGCGCCGAGGCCCATCCGCTCGGGAACTTCTCGATCAACCACCTGACGACCGTCGAGGTTTCGAAGGACCGGGTGGGGCTCCACTACGTGCTGGACCAGGCCGAGATCCCCACCGTCGAGGAGCGGGGCCTCTCGGGGGCCGAGGTACTCGCGCGCAAGCGGCGGGAGGTGGCGAAGCGGCTGGCCGTCGTGGTCGACGGACGGCGCTTGCCCCTCGGCCTCCGCTCCGGTGGGGCGCTGTCTCACCCACCCGGGGCCGGCGGGCTGCCCACCACGCGGGTCGAGCTCGACCTGGGCGCCCGCGTCCACGGCCCGCGCCGCCTCGAGGTGCGCGACCTGACCTTTCCCGGCCGCGTCGGCTGGAAGGCGATCGTCTCCCGACCCGGTCACGGGACCGCGGTCCGCACCGACGCCCCCACCGGCGACCCCACCCACGGGTTGCGGCGATATCCCCAGGACCTCCTGAGCAGCCCGCTCGACCGTCGGGAGGCGAGCTTCTCGGTCGAGCCGGGGAACGGGACGCTCGCTGCGCCGAAGACCGAGGGCGGACGGTACTCGACCACCCACCCGGCCGGCGATGGCCTGGCATCCCTGTTCGAGGACGCCGCCGCGGGACGCGGCGTGCTGGTCCTCCTCCTCTTGACGGCGTTCGGCTGGGGCGCCCTGCACGCGCTCTCGCCCGGTCACGGAAAGGCCATGGTCGCCGCCTATCTCGTGGGCACCCGAGGGACTTCCCGCCACGCGGTCGCGCTCGGCGCCGCGGTCACCGTCACTCACACGATCGGTGTGTTCGCGCTCGGGCTCGTGACCCTGGCGCTGTCCCAGTACGTCTTGCCCGAGGACCTCTATCCGTGGCTCACTCTGGTCTCCGGGCTGATGGTCGTCGTGATAGGCGCGGGCGTCTTGCGCTCCCGCCTTCGCCGAGCGCGCGCCCACCAACACCATCACCACCATCACCACGGGGATCTCCCCGAGCGCGTCACCTGGCGCGGGCTGGTGGCGATGGGCGCTGCCGCCGGACTCATCCCATGCCCCTCCGCGCTGGTCGTCCTGCTCGCCGCCGTGTCCCAGCACGAGGTCGGTCTGGGCCTGCTGCTCATCCTCGCGTTCAGCGTCGGGCTCGCCGGGACCCTCACCGGGCTGGGGCTCGCCGTGGTCCACGCCAGGCGACTGTTGCCGCGGCTCGACCTATCGGGCCGGGTGGCCGCCGCGCTGCCCGCCGCCTCGGCGGTCGTGATCGTCGGGCTCGGCTGCCTGCTCACGGCACGGGCGGTGCCGGGAGTGGTGTGAGAGGCAGTGATCCGGATGCATGCGTCCGTGCGAAGCATGAGGGCAAGACCGACTCGCCGCGACCCGACGCACTCCTGGCGCGTGACCCTCGCAAACAACGGCCCCCCGCTCGCCGCCGGCAGCCTGAACGACGCCCTCCGGGCTCTTCGTGCGACGGGGCTGAGGGCGTCGACCGCTCGGCGGCTCGTCCTCGAAGCCCTGTTCGCCGCAGGCGAGCCGGTGTCGGCAGAGGCCATCGCCCGGGGCCTCGACGGCCGGCTCCCGCGCTCGGACCTCGGATCGGTCTATCGCAACCTCGAGGTGCTGGAGCGGCTCGGTCTAGTGCGCCACCTTCACCGCGCCCACGGGCCCGCCCTCTACTCGCTGGCGCGCCAGGGCCAGGAGTACCTGGTGTGCGACGCCTGCGGGTCGGTCGCGGCGGTTCAGGCCGCGGAGCTCGAGCCGGTGCGCGCCCTGCTGCACGAGCGCTTCGGTTTCGACCCGAGCTTCATTCACTTTCCGATCGTCGGCGTCTGCGCCGGCTGCCGCGGGGAGCGAGCAGCATGAGCTTCGACTTCCTCTTCCATCCGCTCGAGAGCGTCGATGCGTGGCTCACCGGCCTCTTCTCGGGGGCGCCGCTGCTCGTCGCGCTGGCCATCGCGTTCGTCCTCGGGCTGCGGCACGCCTCCGACCCCGACCACCTGGTCGCCGTCACCTCGCTGGTCGCCGCCGAGCGGGGCGACGCGCGCTCCGCGGCGCGGCTCGGCGCCTGGTGGGGGCTGGGACACGCCGGGACCCTCCTCGCCGTCGGGCTACCGCTGATCTTCTTCAAGTCGCATCTTCCGGCAGCGGTCGAGAGCGGGGCCGAGAGGGCGGTCGGCGTGGTGATCCTCCTGCTCGCGCTGCGGGTGATCGTCAAGTGGGCGCGGGGCGACTACCGGCGCCGCCCCCACAGCCACACCCACACCGACGCCGCGAGCACCGACGTCTCACACGGGCCGGCCAGGCGGCACCTGTGGCGAGGGGGCCTAGGCCACCGTCACATCCACGTCCGAACCCCCCGGCAGGCGCTCTCGATCGGCATGCTCCACGGCCTGGCCGGCACGGGCGCCGTCGTCCTTCTGCTCCTCACCGCCCTCCCCACCCAGCTCGAGGCCGCCGCCGCGCTTGCCGTGTTCGCGCCCATGTCGCTGGCGTCGATGGCGATCTGCACCGCGGCCTTCGGCTGGCTGCTCACGCGCCCCGCGGTGCAGCCGCTCTATCGGACGGTGCTGATCCCTTCGTTCGGCGTCTTCGGGCTCCTGTTCGGGCTCTGGTACGCCGGGATCACGTAGGGCTAGAGACCGAGCACTGGGCACTGGGCACTCCAACCGCCGCCTTGGTCAGTCGGCTACGGCCGCGTTCCAGTCCCTGACCGCCGCCGCGATCTCGTCGGCGGCGTCCTCCTGGATGTAGTGGCCGGCGCCCTCGAGGATGACGGTGCGGTGGTTGGGGAAGACCTGCTCCCAGCGCCGCCGCTCGGCGTCGCCAAAGGCGACGTCCTTGGTCGGCCAAACGAGCAGCGCCGGCCGGTCGCGGAGCACCGGAAGTCGTCGTTCGATCTCCGCGAGGAACGGTCGGCTCGCCAGGATCTCGCGGGGGAGGACGTGCACCGGCCGGCGGGACTGCGGGGTCGGGAACGGCCCGCGGTACGCGTTCATCACCGCCTCGGGAAGCGTCGTTCGCTTGACGCTGCCGGGGATCGCCCTCTCCACGAAGAAGTTCCGCCTCGTGATGAGAAAGCCGCCGATCGGGCCGCCCATCAACCAGGAGAAGACACGGGTACCGGGATCGGCCTTGGGCCAGGCCCAAGTGTTCCCGATCACGAACGCGGAGAACCGATCGGGATGGCGGGTGGCCGCGGCGAAGCCGATCGGACCGCCCCAGTCCTGCACCATCATCGTGACGTCGCGCAGGTCTAGCTGCAAGATCAGCTCCTCGACGACCTTGGCATGCTCGGGCGGCGTGTAGCCGTAGGCGGGCGCCGCGCGCGAGAGGCCAAAGCCCGGGTAGTCGACGGCGATGCACCGGAATCGGTCACGCAGGCTCTTGATCACGTCGCGGTACACGAACGACCAGGTCGGATTGCCGTGCAGCAAGAGCAACGGTGGGCCGGCGCCCTCGTCGACGTAGTGGACCGACGCGCCGTCGACCTGCGCGTAGTGGCTCTCGAACGGATACAGCTCCTTCGAGAGCCACGGCGGTCGGGCGCCTCGGTCCGCGGCTGCGGCGTCCGCTGTCACTGCGAAACCTCCCGTCCTCGGGGCCACGGACCCTAGCCTTTGGGTGCTGATCCGCGCCGCGCTCGACCGTCTGCTCCATGCCTACCGCCGGACGGGGGCCGACCCGCCGTTCTGGGACCCGGGCCGTGCGCACCAAAGCGGCATGGAGGGCTACTACTGGCGGATCGTCGACGCCTCCGCTGGGCGCGTGGTGGTATGCCTCTGCGGCGTCTGCCGGGCGCAGTCGGAGGACTGGGCGGTCGTCGCCTGCGCGGCTCATCCCGGTGGCTTCCTCCGCTACGAGGTGGTGGCTCCCGCGGTCGCGCTCCCCGATGCGTTCGGCGCGCGTGCGGCGGACGTGCTCCGCGGGTCGATCGACCGAGTCGCCCTCCGGCTTGGCGACGACTCGTGGGTGGACGTTCGTATCCGCCCACGGGCGCCATGGTCGCGGCGGGCATTCGGCGCGCTCGGCCCGGCACAGCTGGTCCCTGGCCTGACGCAGTACTGGCATCCCGTCCTGCTCGCGGCCGAGGTGGAGGGCGAGGCCGCTCTTGGCGGGCCTCGAGTGCGCCTCGATCGGGCGTCGGCCTACGTCGAGAAGAACTGGGGTCCCGGCTTTGCCGGCCGATGGTGGTGGGGGCACGCGGGCGCCTTTCCGAGCACCGACGCCACGGTGGCGTTCGCCGGCGGTGACGTGTCGCTTCTCGGCCGGGTGGTTTCCCCGACGGCGCTGGTGATTCGCCTCGGCGGACGGCTGCTGCGCCTCGGCCCGCCGCTCGCCGCAGTATCGGTCGACGGTTGGCATGTCCGGGCTCGGTCTGCGCGCTACTCGGTCGAGCTCCATGGCCAGGTCGGGGCCGAGCCCCACGTCCTCCCGGTACCCGACGTGGGCGAGCGTCGCGTCGACCTGCGCTCGGAGCAGCATCTCGCCGGACGGCTTCACCTCTCCGTCCGCCGCGGGCGCCGGACGCTGTTCGACGAGACCTCGCCCCTGGCCGGATTGGAGCTCGGCGTCCCCGAAGGAACGTCAGCGTCCCTCCGCGCGGCGGGCGGCGACCGCGAGCGCCTCCGCTCCGACCAAGCGCTGGAAGGGCCCGACGACCGCCCATATGGCACGTAGCCTGCGTCCCGCGGCGGCGTCGACCGGCGCGACGCGGGCCTCGGAGACGATCTGAGCGCGACCGCCCGGCGCTCCGTGCACCCAGTGGGCCAGGAGCACCCGCACCGTCCCGGGCTCTCGCCAGCGGCCGAACTCATCGGGGTCGCGGAGCCGCGGGTAGTCGCGGGCGCGCGTCCAGATTCGGCCGCAGAGCCCCGACAGCAGCACGTGCTCCCGCTCCTCGAGCACCGTGAAGGGGTAGTCGCGGAGCACCTCGTGGAAGGTCCGCTGCGGCGGCGTTCCCGGAATCCGCCAGCGCACGAGGCGCCCGAGGGTCTTGGTGTCGGTGAGCCGCACCCGGGCGGCGCACTCCCACAGACGAGCGGGATCCGTCGCCGCGGTGCGTCGGTGGTGCGTACGGATGGCGGGCTCGGGTAGCCACTCGTCGAGGCTTGGCATGCGCTTTATCCAGGGCAAGTGGGAGGCGTACTGGTTCTACCGGTTCCTGTCGCCTCTCTATGACCGCTGGGTCAATCCGCTGTTCTGGACACCCGAGATGCGGTCATCGGCGCTGCGGCTCGCGAGGCTCGACGACGAACGACTCCGTACCCTCGACGTCGGAGCGGGAACCGGCTTTTCCACCGAGGGGATCGTGGAGCGAGTCGCCCCGCGCAACGTGACCATGGTCGACCAGAGCCCCGCCCAGCTCAAGCGGTCTCGCCTCAAGCCCCGCCTCGCGGATTGCGCGAGGCTCGTGGGCGACGCGGAGGAGCTCCGCTTCGAGACCGACTCGTTCGATCGCTACGTCTCGTGCGGCAGCATCGAGTACTGGCCCGACCCCGTCCGGGCCATCGCCGAGGCCTACCGCGTCCTTCGCCCCGGGGGCATAGCGCTGGTCGTCGGTCCGCTTCGGCCGCGCCGGCGGCTGGCGCGCCTGCTGGCCGATACCTGGATGCTGTTCCCGACCGAGGCCGAGTATCGAACGTGGTTCGCGGAGGCCGGCTTCGAGCGGCTCGAGACCGCGCACGTCAAGGCTCCCTGGCACGACGGCGGGGGCGGTGCCCCCTACGGCCTGGCGATCGCCGGGCGCAAGCCGCGGGCGGGCATCTCTCCGGCGGCATCCGGGGCCCGAGTCGAGCGCAGGCCTGAGCCTTCGTTGCCCGTCCGGGTCGGCCGCTTCGTGCTCGGATCGCTCGCCGGGGCGGCATTCGTACCGGTCGGCGTGGTGCTGGGCCGTCGCGCGCGCCGGAGCCGTCCGAGCTGACCGTGGGGGCTGCCCGCCGCGCCCCCCTGCGCGTGGCCGTGCCGGCGCGCGCGGTCGCCGTGTGGCGCTTCTCGCGCCCCCACACCCTCATCGGCACGACCCTGAGCATCCTCGGGATCTACGCGATCGCGACCTCCGAGCTGCCGGGGAGCCGCTTCGGCGACGGCCTCCTCGACCTCGGGCTCACCCTGGTGGCGGGGGCGGCGGTGAACGTCTACATCGTCGGCCTCAACCAGTGCGAGGACGTCGAGATCGACCGGATCAACAAGCCGCACCTCCCAATCCCCGCGGGCGACCTCTCGCTTCGCATGGCGCAGCTGATCGTGGCCGCGAGTGGGACGCTGGCGTTCACCCTCGCGGTGACGCAGGGCTGGGTCGAGATCGCCGCGGTGGTCGCGGCCATGGCGATCGGGACCGCCTACTCCTCGCCTCCGCTGCGCCTCAAGCGCTACCCGGGGCTGGCGGCGGCGAGCATCTCGCTGGTCCGGGCCGCGGTCGTCAACATCGGGGTCTACGAGCACTTCGCGGCTTCGCTCGGCGGCCGTCCCGGGCTGAGCCCGCTCCCGGGCCCGATCGTCGCCCTCACGCTGTTCGTGCTGCCGTTCTCGCTCGCGATCGCGGTGCTGAAGGACGTACCCGACGCCGAGGGCGACCGCCGCTATCACATCGCCACGTTCACCGTCCGGCTCGGACCGGAGCGCGTGTTCGCAGTGGGGATGGGGCTGCTCGTCGTCGCCTACCTCGGCATGGCGGTGATCGGGCCGCTCGCCTTGCCGGATGCCCAAGGCGGGATCCTCGCCGCCGGCCACCTCATCGCGCTCGCGGTGCTCTGCTGCTGGGCGCTCGGCACCGACCCGCGGGACCCGCGGCGCTTCGCGGGCTTCTACATGCGCGTCTGGGCCCTCTTCTTCCTCGAATACGCGTTGGTGCCGGCGGCCGTGCTCGCGGGCTGACGCTCGAGCGTCCAGATGAGGACGTCCTCGCGCCGGCTGAAGTGCAGCAAGGGGTCCCCCCGAAGGCTCACACCGAATGGCTCGGCCATCGTGTTGAGCTCGAATTCAGCCTCGGCGGGCTGGAGCGGCCACGGCGGGTGATGGATGTCGGCGCGGCAGACCAGGCGCCTCTCGTCGAGCGTGTAGAGGCAGTAGCGCTCGACGAGGAACTGCTCGAGCGACCCATGCTCGGCCTCGAAGCGCCGTCCGGTTGGCCGGTAGCGCGCGCGCAGCTCGGCGGCCGGGCCATCATGCGAGACGCGGGTGCTCTGGTACTCGATCCAGTCGCCCGCCCTGCGCGCCGACATGCGCGCGTGGAAGTACGGCAGTCGGTAGGAGCGGCGGGCCGCGCCCACGGCCACCGCGCTCGCCGCGTCGAGGCTGAGGAAGTAGATGCCGGGCTTCTCGTCGATGGTCGCGTACGTCCTGACGTTGGTCTCGGGAAACGACGTCACGCCGGGCAGATGGGGAAGGCCGCGGAGGCGTAGCGCCCCCACCCTGAACGGGGTGATTGCGATCCACGCCGTGTCGTCGTAGGTGTCGATCGGGATCTGGGGCGGCACCACTCGCCTCAGTTCCTCTACCGGAAGGGGCCAGTGGGCGAAGAGCAGGTCCTCCCAGCTCTGCGCCATGAACCAGGGCCGATCGGGCAGCCGATACGGCCGGTGCACCGTCTTGGTCAGAACAACTTCCTGTCCAAACGACCTCGACCTGGCACCGAGCGGGGCGAGCAGCGCCTCACCCGCTCCCGCGGCGACCCGGAGGCCCGACTCGATCGCCCCTCGGATCATCGCCGGCGCCTGGAAGCGGGCGACAGGGCGCTCCTGCTCGGGGTCTGATGCGTCGGGTTCACTCAGCCGGTTGGCTAGTGCCGGGGGCCAAAGCTCACCACATGTCGCGGTTGCCTGAGTGGCGGCCGGCTCGCCGATCACCCACCAGCTCGCCGGGCGCCGTGCCGCGGCGCCGGTCCGATCGCACCGGCTCGGCGGGCTAGCCTCTCCCTCGTGGTCGCCGACGACGGCCTTCCCACGATCTCGTTTGCCTCTGCGGCCGAATGGGAGGAGTGGCTCGAGAGCAACCACGGGGTGTCCGAGGGGGTCTGGATCAAGATGGCCAAGAAGGGCACCGGCATCGAGAGCGTGCGCTACCCGGAGGTGCTCGAGAGCGCCCTCTGCTTCGGCTGGATCGACGGCACCCGCAAGGCGCTCGACGAGCGCTACTTCCTGCAGCGGTACACGCCGCGACGGCCGCGCAGCAGGTGGTCGCGGATCAACCGGGAGAAGGCCGAGCGGCTGATCGCGGAGGGCAGGATGCGTCCGGCCGGCCTGGCCGAGGTGGAGCGGGCGAAGGCGGACGGCCGCTGGGAAGCGGCCTACGAGAGCCAGAGCAGCAGCCCCGTGCCGGACGACTTGCGGCGCGAGCTCGACGCGCGGCCGAAGGCAAAGGCGTTCTTCGACGGGCTCAGCAGCCAGAACCGCTACGCGATCCTCTATCGCCTACAGGACGCCAAGAGGCCGGAGACGCGCGCTCGGCGGCTGGCCAAGTTCATCGCGATGCTCGAGGCGGGCGAGACCATCTACCCGTAGCCGCGCCGGCTGCTCACCCCCTCGGACGATGAGTTTCGCTCGTCTCGCCGGTCAATGCTCGGAGTGACCTTCGTCCCGACCGCCCGGCACCTGGTGCGCGCCAAGGACTTGGCGGATGCCCGCTACTTCGAACCGCTGGACGTCGACGACCTTGCCCGCGCCGCCGGCCTCTCGCGCGCCCACTTCAGCCGCGAGTTCCGCAGCGCGTTCGGTGAGTCGCCGCACGCTTACCTGCTGACCCGCCGCCTGGAGCGGGCGGCGCTGCTGCGAACGACCGACCGCTCGGTCGCCGACATCTGCTTCTCGGTGGGCCTCCAGAGCGTCGGCTCGTTCACCACGAGCTTCAACCGCACCTACGGCGTGCCGCCGACCACCTACCGCGCGGCCTTTCCGCCGGCGGCCCAGCGGGCGCCGATCCCGACCTGTGTCCTGCGGGCCTATGGCCGCCCCCAACACCGCACGTTTCGAGAAGACAGTGCGCCGGCGTCGGGTTAGCGTCGCCGGTGACCTCACCTCGACCCAGGAGGACCAGATGATCAGGATCGCCAACGCGCAGCTGTGGGTGCACGATCAGGACGAAGCGCTCCGGTTCTACACCGAGAAGCTCGGCATGGAGGTGCGCAGCGACGTGACCGTCCCCGAGCTGGGCGACTTTCGCTGGCTTACCGTGGCGCCGGCCGGGCAGCCCGATGTCGCGATCGTGCTGATGGCCATTCCCGGGCCGCCGATCATGGACCCCGAGACGGCCGAGCAGGTGCGGAGCCTGATGGCGAAGGGCTTCGCGGGGACGATCTTCCTGACGACCGATGACTGCCACGCCGCGTACGAGGAGCTCAAGGGGCGCGGCGTCGAGTTCGTGGAGGAGCCCGAGGAGCGTCCCTACGGGATCGACTCGTCCTTCCGTGACCCATCCGGGAACCACCTCCGGCTGACCCAGGTGCGGGAGACAGCGGCGGTCTAGGCGCCTGCGGCTCCGCCGGCCCTCGCGCGGCGGCACAACACCAGCCGCCCACGACTACCCTTAGCCGGGGAGTGCCTCGGCGCAGCGTTGAATCGGACGTCTACGAGCGTCTGTACGGTCCCCCGCGCAACGGGCGAGACGTCCGCGGAGGGGCGAGCACGCAGCGGCGCGTCTTGGTCGACCCGGCGCTTCTGCCGCCGCCGGAGACCGATCCACCTGC
>DASQXU010000074.1:0-16004 GCA_035639555.1 Thermoleophilaceae bacterium | reverse complement strand
GGAGTCGGGCAGCGGCGGCCCGGTGTCGTCGAACGTGAGGGTCACGTCTCTGATCGGGTGACCGTTCCCGGCGTCGGACATCAGCAGCACGCTCGTCCCCGCCGGCCCCGTGAGCAGAGCGTCGATGTCATCGGGGAAGGTGTGCGAGAGGGCCCGGAACGTCACGGTCACCCTCGTGATGTGGGGGTAGAGGTTCTTGACGGCGATGTCCGAGGGGTAGGGCTCCGCCCGTCCCATCGTGCCGATGAGCCCGCTCTGCGTTGGGATCACGGTGACGTTCGGATTGGTGAAGTTCCCCGACGTGGGCGCCGCCCTCGCCCCCGGCGCGAAGGCCAGGAGCAGACACGTAGCGGCCGCCGCCGCAACGGCGATTGCGGTCCGGCGCACCAAGTTACGGCGCAGACCAGTCGATAACTCGACGGCTGACATCGCACCTCCCCGTTGGTTTACGAGTCCGTCCGGACAACCCTAAGTCACCGCGAGAGGCGGCGCAAGTCGGTGGGCGTGCGAGGCGTGTCGCATGTCTGACAAGCTGACGCCGTGGACGACCGCCGCGAGCGGGCGTGGCTCTGGTGGCAGAAGTGGCGCTGGTACGAACGCAACTCGTTGCCCTGGAACCGCGCGCGGATCCACCGTGAGTTCATGCGCCGGCGCGCATTCTGCCGCTGGCCGGTGCACGGAAACGTGCTCGAGGCCTTCCTCGAGGGGCGGCTCGAGGTCGGCGCCCACACCCTCCTCGAGCCCCACGTCTGGATCACCGCCCCGGGTGAGGCGCGCGTGCGCATCGGCTCGGGGAGTTTTCTCAACATCGGGGTGATGGTGGCCGCCGTCGAGCTGGTCGAGATCGGCGACCACGTGATGCTGGCCAACGGCTGCTTCGTGACCGACGGCAGCCATCGCTTCGACGACCCCGACCGGCCCGTCCCCTGGCAGGGGTTCACGACCAAGGGGCCGACGCGCATCGGCGACAACGTCTGGTGCGGGGCGAACGTGGCGATCACGACCGGGGTGACCGTGGGCGAACGGTGCGTGATCGGCGCGAACAGCGTGGTGACCCACGACATCCCGCCGTTCTCTATCGCCGCCGGCGCGCCGGCCAGGGTGCTTCGGCAGGTGCAGCACGGCCTGGAGCCGCTCGCGGGCGAGCCCCCGACCGTCCCGCCCGCGTAGCTCGGGCTCCGCCCAGCAACCAGCAATCAGTAGATGACCTGCACCACCACCGTGCGCTCGCGCGGGCGGTCGTCGAAGTCAACGAGCACGATCCGCTGCCAGGTGCCGGTACGGACGCGGCCGCCCTCGATCGGCACCGTCTCCGACGGGCCGACGACCGCCGCCCGGATGTGCGCGTGCGAGTTCGTGTCGTTGTTGAGCCGGTTGTGCTCGTAGTCGCGATCGCGCGGGACGAGCCGGTCGAGCGTCGCCCGAAGGTCGTGGATCCCGCCCGGCTCGTGCTCCATGAGGGTGACCGCGGCCGTCGAGCCCGGCACGAACACCGCGGCGACCCCTCGGTCGACGCCCGCCGTCCGCACGACGCTCGAGACACCCTCGGTCAGGTCGATGACGTCGCCGTCGCCCCCGGTGGAGAACCGAAGCTGGCCGGTGTGGACGGGCACGGCCTCAGAGGCTTGCCCCGCCGGTGAAGGGCTCGCCGTGCGGGTATCCCACGTCGACCTGGTCCATCAGCGCACGCAACCGCTCCACCTCGTCCGGGGCCATCGTGTAGCCGTGCTCCGGCTCGGGGTAGCGGCGGGCGCGGACCTCCTCGGAGAACGCCCTGACCCCGGCGACCATTTGCTCCCGGACGTTGGCGTAGTGCTTCACGAAGCGCGCGAAGTGACCCTCGCGGATCCGCAGGAGGTCGTGGAAGACGAGCACCTGGCCGTCCGTGGCCGGACCCGCGCCGATCCCGATCACCGGCACCCGCATGCGCGGCACGACCAGCCCCGTGAGCTCGCCCGGCACGGCCTCGAACACCACCGCGAAGCAGCCGGCGTCCTGAAGCGCAAGTGCGTCCCGCGCGACCTCGAGCGCGCGCTCCGCGGTTCGCCCCTGGGAGCGGTAGCCGCCCAGTGCGGTGGCGGTCTGAGGGGTGAGCCCCACGTGGCCCATCACCGGAATCCCGGCCTCGACGATCGCCCGCGCCCGCGCCGCCGAGGTGCCGCCGCGCTCGAGCTTGACCGCGTCGCATCCCGCCTCCTTGACGAACCGCTGGGCGCTCTTCACCGCCTGCTCGTTCGACACCTCGTAGGAGCCGAACGGGAGGTCCCCGATGAGCAGCGGCCTGGTCAGGCCGCGGCGCACCGCCGCGGCCAGCATCAGCATCTCGTCGAGCGACACCGGCACGGTGCTCGGATAGCCGAGCACGGTGTTCGCGGCCGAGTCCCCGACGAGCACGAGGTCGACCCCGGCCTCCTCCGCGACCGTCGCGCTCGGGTGGTCGTAGGCGGTGACCATGGCGATCGGCTCGCCCAGCGCCTTCTTCTCCTGGAGGCGCGAGAGGGTCATCGGACGGCCCTTGGCCGGCGGGGCGTGCGATGCGCCGGCGCTCATCGGACGAGCTCCGCGACCGCGATATGCACCATCGTTCCTCTCACTCCGTTCCTCCCAGGATCGTGTTGTCGATGAGCCGGGCTCGGCCGATCCGCGCGGCCACGGCGAGCAGTGTCGAGCCGTCGACCCGCTCCACCGCCGAAAGGTCCCCTGCCGAGCGGAGCTCGAGGTACTCGGGCTCCACGCCCGCGGCGTCGAGCTCCGCCCGCGCCGCGGCGAGGATGGCCCCGGCGTCGAGCTCGCCGGCGGCCACCCTGGCCTCGGCGGCGCGGAGCGCCCGGGCGAGTGAGCGGGCGCGCTCCCGCTCCGCGGCCCCAAGGTAGGCGTTGCGCGAGCTGAGCGCGAGGCCGTCCGGCTCCCGGACGGTCGGGCAGACCTCGATGCGGACCGGGATGTCGAGGTCGCTTACCAGCTTGCGGATCACGAGCGCCTGTTGGGCGTCCTTCTGCCCGAAGTAGGCGACGTCGGGCTGGACGATGTTGAAGAGCTTGGTGACCACCGTCGTCACGCCGGCGAAGTGGCGGGGACCGCGGCGGCGCGGATCCCCGCACAGCACGGAGGTCAGGCCGCCGACCTCGACCGTCGCGTCGAAGCCCGGCGGGTAGAGCTCCTCGACCGGGGGGGTGAACAGCACGTCCACGCCCTCGGCCGCGGCGAGCTCGGCGTCGCGGGCCTCGTCGCGCGGATAGGCGTCGAGGTCCTCCCCCGGCCCGAACTGGGTGGGGTTGACGAAGAGCGAGACCACCACGAGGTCGCACTGCTCGCGCGCGCGGCGCATCAGCGAGAGGTGGCCCTCGTGGAAGTACCCCATCGTCGGCACCAGGCCGATGCCGTGGCCGGCCCGCCGGACCGGCGCTAGCTCCTCCCGCAGCGCGGCGACCGAGCGGATCGTCCTCACGCGGCCACCGCCCGGGCGGCGACCGCGCGCGTGTGCTCGACCAGCTCGTCGAACAGGGCAACCAGGGCGGGCGCGACCTCGGCGACCGCCGCCCGCTGGCGGGCCACGGTCGCGTCGTCGCCGCGCGCGAGCGGACCGGTGAGCGCGCGCTCGGGGCCGAGCGCGGCCCAGTTCTCCACGCTCTGGCGCACCAGCGGCGCGAGCAGAGCGCGGGCCTCGGCCGGGGGCAGGCCGGCCGACGCGGCGAGCTCCTCGGCGGCCGCCTGCAGGGTCACCAGGAAGTTCGACGCCACCGAGGCCGCGGCGTGGTAGGCGGGCCTGTTCCGGTCGTCGATCTCGAAGGACACCATTCCGAGGTCGCGGGCGAGGCGCCGCGCGACCTCGAGCGCCTCCGGGGTGGAGCCGGCGACGGCGCAGCCGGCGCCGGCGAAGCGCTCGAGCGAGGACCCGCCGGCGGGCTCGACGGCGAAGGTTTGCAGCGGGTGTAGCGCGAAGGCCTGCGCGCGAGCCGGCCCGAGCGCCGATAGCGCAGTGGCGCCGCTCGTGTGTCCCACGAATGGGGCGGCGCCGGCCACCGCCCGTGCGGCCGCCGGGATCTCGGCGTCCGGCACGCAGAGCAGGATCGCCTCTCCGCCCGGGACCTCCCCTCGGCGGGCCGGGCCGTGGACGGTGTATCCAAGCTCGGCGAGCGCGGCGGCGAGCGCGGTGCCCAGCCGTCCAGCGCCCACCACGCCGACCGACCGGAGGCGGCCACGAGCGGGCGCGAGGGTGCTCGCGTTGTTGGACATGTCGTTCTCGGCTATGGGCGCCGGGCGAGCCGGCGCACCTCGTGCGATCCACTCCACTCGGGTAGCGGCCGCGGCATGGAGGATACCGCCGCCTCCCACTCCGTCGGGCCCCGCGCCTAAGCTCCAGGTCGTGGAGCAGCGCCCGGCAGCCGCCCGCCGCGACGAGCTCGTCGCGCTCTACCGGGACATGCGCGACTGCCACGACTGTCCGCTCGCAGACTCCCGCACCAAGCTGGTGTTCGGCGCCGGCAACGCCGACGCCGACCTCATGTTCGTGGGGGAGGCCCCGGGCTTCCACGAGGACCAGCAGGGGTTGCCGTTCGTGGGACGAGCCGGCAGGCTGCTGGACGAGCTGCTGGCCGAGATCGGGCTCGAGCGCGGTCAGGTGTGGATCACGAACGTCCTGAAATGCCGCCCTCCCGGCAACCGGGACCCGCTGCCCGAGGAGGTCGATGCCTGCAAGCCCTACCTCTACCGGCAGATCGAGCTGGTTCAGCCGCGGGTGATCTGCACGCTCGGCAACTTCGCGACCAGGTGCCTGACCCGCTCCGCCCAGGGGATCAGCAAGTGTCACGGCCGACCGCAGGTGCACCTGCTGGGCGGTCGCTGGCTACGGGTCGTCCCGCTCTACCACCCGGCGGCTGCGCTCCGCACGCCGGCCTGCCTCTCTGCGCTACGTCAGGACCTGGCCACCGTCCCCGGGCTGCTCGAGGAGCAACTGCCCGAGCCGCTCGGGGGGCTCGGGGTGGCGCCGTCCGGGAATGGGGAGCCCCGCCCCGAGGCCGAGAGTCAGCTCGGGCTCTTCGGCTGAACGCATCACGGCGAGCGCCGCGCGGCTCCGATGGCGGCAGCGCCCACCCAGATCGAGACCCACTCACCGGCCGAGACCGAGCGCGTTGGCGCTGAACTCGCCGAGCGCCTGCGCCCGGGGGACGTGGTGATCGTCAGCGGCGAGCTCGGGACAGGCAAGACGACGCTCGTCCGAGGCGCCTGCCGGGCGCTCGGGGTGGAGACACCGGTCACCAGCCCGACGTTCACGATCGGCCAGTTGCACCGCGGCCGGGTGGAGGTCGCCCACGTAGACCTCTACCGGCTCCCCTCGCTCGTCGACGAGGACCCGGCCCTGCTCGAGGACTACCTCACCCCCGAGCGCATCGCCTTCGTCGAGTGGCCCGAGGCCGCGCTTCCCACGCTCGATGCGCCCGCCGCGGGCGTCCGGCTCGAGCACCTCGGCGGCGATCGCCGCCGGATCACGCTCGAATGAACATTCTCGGCCTCGACACGTCGACCGCGGCCAGCGCCGCATGCGTGCTGCGGGCGGACGGCCGGGCCTTCGAGCGCCAGCCGCCGCCGGAGGCGCTCCGCTCGTCACCCGCCCACGCAAGCGAGCTGATGCCCGCGGTGGCCGAGGTGGTCGAGCGCTCCGGGGTGGGCTTCGAGCGACTCGACGCCGTCGCCGTGGGGGTCGGCCCCGGGGCGTTCACCGGCCTGCGAATCGGCGTGGCGACCGCGCGCGCCCTCGCCCTCTCGCTGGGCGTGGAGCTGCGGCCGGTCTCTTCGCTCGCCGCGCTGGCCGAGGGGATCCCGGCGGCGCTCCGGCTCCCGTTGATCGACGCGAAGCGGGGAGAGCTCTTCGCCGCCCTGTACGAGGATGGCGAGGAGCGCTGGCCGGCGCTCGCAATCGCCCCCGACGAGTTGGCTCGCCGGCTCCGCGAGGCGGCGATCGCCGCGGTGGCCGCCGGCGACGGGTCGGTACGATTTCGGTCGTTGCTCGAGGCGGCCGGCATCCGGGTGGAGCCGGACCGGTCGCGGGCCCACGTGGTCCGCGGGCTGCACGTCTGCCGGCTCGGGTCCGCGGCGCCGGCGGTGGCGCCCGGCGCCGTCCTCCCCGAGTACCTTCGACTTCCGGACGCCAAGCCGAGATGACCGTCCCGCGCCCTGCATCCAAGGACCGCCCAGCGGGCGACCAGCCGATTGCGCCCGTGCGTCGCCGGACCACGGGCGGGCTCGAGCTCGAGCTCCGCCGTCTCACCTACAGCGACCTGCCCCAGGTGATCGCGATCGAGCGCCGCGCGTTCCCCACCCCGTGGTCGCTCGCCATGTTCGTGCTCGAGCTCTCGAAGCCGTCGGGCATCTGCCTGGCCGCGACCGTGGACGGAGGGGTCGTGGGCTATCTCGTGTGCTCGCGCTACAACACCGTGTGGCATTTGATGAACGTGGCGGTCGACGACCGCCGCCGGCGGCAGGGAATCGCGACCGCGCTCATCGAGCGCCTCGTGGAGCTCGCAGACGGCCCGAACGAGCAATACACCCTCGAGGTGCGGACCTCCAACCGCTCGGCGATCGAGCTGTACGAGCGCTTCGGCTTCCGGGCCGCCGGGCGCCGGCGGGGCTACTACCACGACAACCGCGAGGACGCCCTGATCATGTGGCGGACGGTCCCGGCCGAGGCCGCGTCCCGGCCGGCCGGGGCGTGATCCTCGGAGTCGAGACCAGCTGCGACGACACCTGCGCCGCGGTTGTCAGCGAGGCGGGGGACGTCCGCTCGAACGCGATCGCCTCGCAGGGCCTCATGCACGCCCGCTACGGCGGCGTGGTGCCCGAGGTGGCGTCACGCCATCACCTCGAGCTGGTCGACGTCGTAATCGCCGACGCGCTGGAGCGCGCCGGCGTATCACTGGACCGGATCGGCCGGGTGGCGGTCACCCGCGGTCCGGGCTTGATCGGCGCCCTGCTCGTGGGCGTGTCGAGCGCCAAGGCGCTGGCCGCGGCCCGAGGGCTGCCGCTGGCGCCCGTCGACCACCTCCACGGCCACGTGGTCGCGAGCACGCTCGGCCCCGACCCCATCGAGCCGCCGTACCTGTGCCTGGTGGCGAGCGGCGGTCACACCTTCCTCGCTCGGGTCGAGGAGCTCGGATCGCACGAGGTGCTGGGTCAGACCCTCGACGACGCTGCCGGCGAGGCGTTCGACAAGGGGGCTCGCCTGCTCGGGCTCGGCTACCCGGGCGGCCCGGAGCTCGACCGGCTCGCCCGCGATGGCGACCCCGAGGCGTTCGACTTCCCGCGGGCGGCCCCCGGCGCCCTGGACTTCAGCTTCAGCGGGCTGAAGACCGCCCTGCTCTACACGATCCGGGACCTGGGTGAAGCGGAGGCGGGGCGCCGGCGGGCCGACCTCGCCGCCTCGTACCAGCGGGCGATCGTCGATGCGCTCGTGCGCCGGCTCGCCGACGCGATCGAGCGCCAAGGAGCCCGGCGGGTGGCCATCGGCGGCGGTGTGGCGGCGAACTCGGAGCTCCGGCGGCGGGTCGAGCAGCTCTGCTCGGAGCTCGCCCTCGCGCTGTGGATACCGCCGATGGAGCTCTGCACGGACAACGCGGCGATGATCGCCGGCGCCGCGCGCTTCCTCGAGCCCTTGCCTTATCCCGACTACCTGGACCTCGACGCCGCCGCCCGTCTGCCGTGACCGTCGTCGTCCTCTACGGCAAGCCGGGGTGCCACCTGTGCGAGGACGCGCGGGCGGCGGTCGAGGCGGTGCGCTCGGAGCACCCCTTCGCGCTCCGGGAGGTGGACGTCTCCACCGACCCGGTGCTGAATCGCCGGTACGGCGCGCTGATCCCGGTGGTCGAGGTCGACGGGGAGGAGGCCTTTCACTACCGGGTGGACCCGGCCGAGCTCCGGGAACGGCTCGATAGAGTGAGTTCGTGAGCTTCCAGGAGCCCATAACGGGCCGGGTTCAGCTCCAGGATGGCGGGGGCGAGCGCTTGTCGCTGGGAGTGGCGGCGCGGCTCTCCCGCTACCTGCAGGTGCTCACCCAGGCCAAGAAGATGGGCAAGGAGACCATCTCCTCGCAGGAGCTGGCCGACTACACCCACGTGAACTCGACGCAGATCCGCCGCGACCTGTCGGGCTTCGGGAAGTTCGGCAAGCGCGGCGTGGGCTACAACGTCGACTCGCTTCTCGCGCAGATCCGGAAGATCCTGCGCACGAGTGGCCAGCACAACATCGCCCTGTTCGGCGCGGGCCACCTCGGGCAGGCGATCGCCGGCTCAGACATCTTCGCCGACCACGGCTTTCGGGTGGTCGCGATCTTCGACACCGATCCGGGCAAGATCGGCAGGCGGGTCAGCGACGCGCTGGTGGTGCGTCCCTACGGGGATCTCGAGCAGGTCGTGCAGGACGAGGACGTCGTCGTGGGCGTGCTGGCGGTGCCCACGGAGGCCGCCCAACGGGTGGCCGACGACCTGGTCGATGCCGGCGTCCGCATCATCTTCAACTACTCGGAGGCCCTGCTCCAGGTGCCGCCGGAGGTCACGGTGCACACCTCGAGCCCGGCCGTCGACCTCCTGTACGCCCTGTACTTCTACCTGACATGACCGAGCGCGAGCGCGCGGTCATTGAGCTGCTGGGCCATTTGCCGACCTGCGAGACCATCCGAGCTTCGGCGGGCCGCCGCCGGGGGCGTTCCCGGAGGCTCCGCCCTCCGGGAGGTCCGCGGTGAGCACCCAACGAGACCATCCACGGCTCGGCAGGCCGCCGCCGGGGGCGTTTCCGGGTGGTTTGCCGCCGGCGCTCGACATGGCCGCGGTGAGGGAGGTCTTCGAGACCTCGCAAGACTTCACGGTCGGGATCGAGGAGGAGTTCGCGATCCTCGACCCGGAGAGCCTCGTCCTCGACCAGCGATTCGACGAGCTGAGCGCGGCCGGCGCGACGGACGAGGTGCTGGCGAAGTCGATCGCGGGGGAGCTGATCGAGTCCGAGATCGAGATCCGCTCGGGCCGGGGGGAGGGCTTCGCCGACGCGGTCGCCCGTCAGCGCGAGGCCCGGGCGCGCCTGTTCCGGCTCGCCGCGGAGCAGGGGGCCCTCCTCGGCGCCACCGGAACCCATCCCTGGAGCCCGTGGCAGGAGCAGCGCATCATCCAGACCGATCACTACCGGCGGGTCGAGGAGGGGCTGAAGTACGTCGCCTGGCGAAACAACACGTTCAGCCTGCACGTGCACGTCGGGGTCCGCGGCGCCGATCGCGCCGTGGCGGTCTGCGACCGGCTTCGTCCGATCCTGCCCGAGCTGCTCGCGATCTCGGCCAATTCGCCGTTCCTCGACGGCCGGGACTCGGGGCTCCACTCGGCGCGCAGCCAGATCTTCACCAAGAGCTTCCCCCGCTGCGGGATCCCCGAGCCGTTCGGTCGATTCGACGCCTACGCCGACTACATCGACTTCCTGCTGCGGACCGGATCCATCGTCGAGCACACCCAGCTCTGGTGGAGCATCCGCCCTCACCACTCCTTCGGGACCGTCGAAGTGAGGATCTGCGACGCCCAGACCACCGGCGAGCACGCGACCGCCCTCGCCGGCCTGATCGTGGCCTGTGTGGCCCAGGCCGCGATCGACCGCGACGACGGCGTGCAGGTCGAGGCCCCGGCGGGGCGTCTCGTGGAGGAGAACTTCTGGCGGGGGATCCGCTACGGGCTCGACGGCCGCATGATCGACCTCGAGCGCGGAGAGGAGTTCCCGGCCGCCGCGCTGCCGGACCGGCTCCTGGCCTGGACGGCGCCGGCCCGGGCGGCCCTCGGCATCGACGTCGCGCTGCCCTCCGGCGGCGGCGCGCAGCGCCAGCGCGCGCTGCTCCGGGACGGGGCGTCGATCCCTGAGGTGTACGCCGCTGAGGTCGCTGACACGCAACGCACCTATGCCGCGCAGGAGGTGAGGACCTAGCGATGGCCGAGCAGCAGGGCCAGCCGCCGCCCGGCGGCGGGCAAGAGCCGAGCGAGGAGGAGCTTCGAGCCCGGCTCGAGGAGGAGATCAAGCGGGTTCGGGTGCAGGACGTCCTGCTCCAGACCGTGGTCACGCTCGTGAACCTGGCCGGGCGCCGGCTGACGGTGGCGGAGGAGAAGGACCTGGAGCAGGCGCGCATGGGGATCGACGGGGTACGGGCCCTCCTCCCGCTGTGCCCGGAAGACCAGGTGGGACCGGTGCGGGACGCGCTCTCCCAGCTCCAGATGCTCTATGCGCGGGAGGCCAAGGCCGAAGCGGCCGAGCCGTCGCCCGAGACGAAGGAGCAGCGTCCGGACGAGGACGCCGAGCGGGCCAAGGCCCGCGCAAAGATCTGGACGCCGCCCGGCACGTGAGCCCAGGCGACCAAGTGGTCGGGGTCTTCGGCGGCTCCGGCTTCTACCGCTTCCTCGAGGACGTGGAGGAGGTTGCGGTCGACACTCCCTATGGCCGGCCGTCGGCCCGGGTGCGGATCGGGGAGATCGAGGGAACCCAAGTGGCCTTCATGCCCCGCCACGGCGACGAGCACACTCTCCCCCCGCACCGGGTCAACTACCGCGCGAACGTCTGGGCCATGCGCGAGGTCGGTGTTCGGCGGATCGTCGGGCCATGCGCGTGCGGCGCGCTCAAGCCCGAGCTCGTGCCCGGCACGTTCGTGATCTGCGACGAGTTCGTCGACCGGACCCGCGGCCGCAAGGACACCTTCTACGACGGTCCGCAGACAACGCACGTGTCGGCCGCCGACCCGTACTGCCCGGACCTCCGGCGCATCCTCGCGGGTGCCGCCCGCGAGCTCGACATCCGGGTCGTCGAGGGCGGGACGGTCGTGGTCATCCAGGGTCCCCGCTTCTCGACCCGGGCGGAGTCACGCTGGTTCTCGGCCGCCGGATGGGACGTGGTGAACATGACCCAGTACCCGGAGGCCTGGCTCGCCCGTGAGCTCGAGCTCTGCTACGCGAATGTCTCGCTCGTCACCGACTACGACGTCGGGCTCGAGGGGATGCCGCACGTCGAGCCGGTCTCGGCCGACGTCGCCTTCGCGGTCTTCCGGGAGAACCTCGATAGACTCCGCGCGCTCTTGTTCCGGGCGGTGCCGAGAATCGGGCCCCAGCCGGACGACATCTGCGCGTCGGCGCTCGGCAGCGCGATCGTCCACGGATAGGGCCGCGAAGCAGCCAAGCGCGGCCCCGCCCCACTCGCCAGATACCGGAGGAAACAGCCCTTGACAAGCTTTCTCACCGACTGGGGCGTGGTGATTGCCCTGGCATGCGCCGGCGCCGCCGTTGTGTACGGCGTCACCACCTCCCGGTGGTTGCTCGGGATGTCGCCGGGCACCCGCGAGATGCAGTCGATCTCGAGGGCCGTGCAGGAGGGCGCGAGCGCGTACCTGCGCCGCCAGTACACGATCATCGGCGGGGTCGCCGTGGTGCTCGCGATCATCATCGCGGTCGCCCTCGACTGGAAGCAGGCGATCGGGTTCGTGATCGGGGGCACCCTCTCGGGCGCCGCCGGCTTCATCGGGATGAACGTCTCGGTCCGGGCGAACGCCCGGGTGGCCCAGCAGGCCCGCGGCGGTGTCGCGCCCGCCCTAAGGGTGGCCTTCCGCGGAGGCGCGGTCACCGGCCTGCTCGTGGCCGGGCTCGCCCTGCTCGGGGTCGCCGGCTACTACGGGATCCTGCAGCTCGCCGACGTCTCCAAGAAGGAGTCGATCGACGCCTTGGTCGGACTCGGCTTCGGCGGCTCGCTGATCTCCGTGTTCGCGCGGCTCGGCGGCGGGATCTTCACCAAGGCGGCCGACGTGGGCGCCGACCTGGTCGGGAAGATCGAGGCCGGCATCCCGGAGGACGACCCCCGCAACCCGGCGGTGATCGCCGACAACGTAGGCGACAACGTCGGCGACTGCGCGGGCATGGCCGCCGACCTGTTCGAGACCTACGCGGTGACCGCGGTCGCGGTGATGCTGCTCGGCGTACTGACCTTCACGGGGGCCGGCGCGGTAGCCATCTACCCGCTGATCATCGGTGGCATCTCGCTGGTCGCCTCGGTGATCGGGACCTTCGCGGTGAGAAGCAGGGTGGGCAACGTGGAGCGCGCTCTCTACCAGGGGCTGATCGTCTCCGGGGCCCTGGCCGCGCTCGCCTTCCTGCCGGTCACGCTCTGGCTGATGGACGACCTCCGGTACAAGCCCCACGTCTCCTCGCTGCTGCGGGCGGGCGGCGGCGTCCCGAGCGGCATCGAGCTCTGGCTCTGCACCTTGATCGGGGTCGGGGTGACAGCCGGCCTGTTCGTGATCACCGACTACTACACCTCGACCCGCTTCCGGCCGGTTCGCACCACCGCCCGCGCGTCCCAGACCGGGCACGCCACCAACATCATCCAGGGGCTCGCGCAGGGCTTCCAGTCCACGGCGGCGCCCGCGCTCCTGGTCGCCCTCGGCATCCTCGGGGCCAACGCCCTCGGCGGGATCTACGGGATCGGCGTCGCGGTGATGGCCCAGCTCTCCCTCACCGGCCTGATCGTCGCCCTCGACGCCTTCGGCCCGATCACCGACAACGCCGGCGGCATCGCCGAGATGGCCGACCTGCCGCAGGACGTCCGCGACGTCACCGACCCGCTCGACGCGGTGGGCAACACCACGAAGGCGGTCACCAAGGGGTACGCCATTGGCTCGGCCGTCCTCGCCGCCCTGGTCCTGTTCGCCGCGTTCACCCAGGAGTTGAAGGACGAGGCGGGTTCCAAGCCCCTCAAGTCGTTCGCGATCTCCCAGCCCGACGTACTGATCGGGCTGATCATCGGGGGCATGATGGTCTACCTGTTCGCCGCCCTGGCCATCGAGGCCGTGGGCCGGGCCGGGGGCGGGGTGGTCGAGGAGGTGCGCCGACAGTTCCGGGAGAAGCCCGGGATCATGGACCGGACCGAGACGCCCGACTACGCCCGCGCGGTCTCGATCGTCACCGCGGCAGCCCAGAAGGAGATGATCGCCCCGGCGCTGATCCCGATCGTGGTCACGCTCGTCGTCGGAATCCTGTCCTACCAGGCGCTCGGCGGGCTGTTGATCGGGGTGATCGTGGTGGGGTTCTTCTGCGCCGTCTCGATGACCTCCGGCGGTGGCGCGTGGGACAACGCCAAGAAGCTGATCGAGGACGGCGAGTTCGGGGGGAAGGGCTCCGAGGCCCATGCCGCCGCGGTCACCGGCGACACGGTGGGCGACCCCTACAAGGACACCGCCGGTCCGGCGATCAACCCGATGATCAAGGTGGCCAACATCGTGGCCATCCTGATCATCCCGTTCCTGGTCTAGCCGGGTCAGCCGGAATCAGTCGTCGTGAGCGGCGAAGCCGCAGCCCGGCTGGCGCGTCCATGGGCGTGCCGGGCGCCCCGGCGCGACCGGCGCGTCGGGCGCGGCCGGTCATCCATGACGGTCTGATGCCAGCGGCCGGCCGGAGCGGGCGCGATCGCCGGGCGTTGCCAGCCCGTCGCGTAGGCGTTACCGAGCCGTTACACAGCGCGGCAGAGCGGTCGCGCGGTCCGGGGGGTGGGGCGCCTTCACTTCGATATCGGAAGTCAAGTCGCCCAACCCCTGGGGGGCGGCCGCGGCGAGCGCCGGCTCAGCCGCCGGCCGCCCGGCCTGGGCGGCCGCCGCTGGCCGGTGAAACCGCGCCCCCCGCGCCCTGGGCGTGGTCGGAGAGGGAGCCCCGTGCGGGGGCCGCGGCGGTGGAGGGAGTCCCGCCGCGGCCCCACCCTCGGGGCCGGCTAGTAGCCGTAGCCGTTTCCGGAGGAAGACGAGGAGCTCTTCTTCGAAGAGGAGCCCCCTTCCTCGACCTTCTTGCCGGCGGGCGAGAGGACGTACCACTCGGCGCCGAACGCCTTGAGCCCCTCTCCGGAGGTCTGTCCCGCCGAATGGTCGCCGGAGTAGTAGTAGAGCGGGTGGCCCGCGTAGGTCACCTGGGCCGTTCCGTCCTTGCGCTTGGTCGTCCCAAGCAGCGCCGCCTTCACTCCCGCGCCGGCCGTCGGCTTGCCCTTGACGGTCAGCGGGGGCCACGCCTTGGCGCAGGCGCCGTCGCAGGTGCTCTTCGAACCGGTGTCCTTCTCGAACAGGTACAGCGTCTTGCCGTTGCCGCCGCCGAGGACCGGGCCGAGCTTTACGTGGCGGACCGAGACCGTGCTCGTCGCCGCCTTGGCCGAGGAGCCGCCCGACCCACCGCCACTCGAGCTCTTGCTCCCGCCCCCGCACCCCGCGGCGACGAGGGCGGCGGCGGCCAGGACGGCGGTCGCCGACGCTGCCCAGCGGATGTTCGCGCGCGCCCTCACTGGACGGTCAGGGTGCCCTTCATGCCGAGCTGCTTGTGGCCGTCGACCGGGCAGTAGAACTCGTACTTGCCGGGCTTCGTGAGGTTTACGGTCAGCTTCGTCGACTGCCCCGGCTTGATCTGGTTGGCCTTCACCTCGAGGCCCTTGCCCTCGACCTCGATGGCGTGAGTCGTGCCGCCCTTGTTGGTCAGGTTGATCGTCACCTTCCCCTTCTTGACCGTGGGGTTCTTGTTGTCGAACTTGAAGTCGGTGGCCGTCTCCTTCAAGGTCGCTCCCCCGGAGGAAGCGGAGGAGGACGCACTCTTCTTGGAGGTGGAGGAGCTCTTCGAACCCCCGCCCCCGCCGCAGCCGGCGACCGCAAGCGCCACGGCGGTCAGGGCGGCTGCGGCGGGGAGAGGATTTCGGGCGAGTCGGGTACGCACGGGGCGCATTACGTCTCCTTTCGTGTGCCTAGTCGCGAGACTCGTGAAGACAAGATGCCCGGAGAGTCCGATTCCTTCCCCGAGGAGACGCCGGCGGCGCGGCCCCTCGACCCGGAGTCGCTCGGCGACCACCTCGACCGGCTGTTCCGAGCGGCGTGGGCGCTCTGCGGGTCGCGGGCCGACGCCGAGGACCTCGTCCAGGAGACCTACGTGCGGGTGCTCGCCCGGCCGCGGGTGATTCGCCGGGAGGACGACCTCGCCTATCTGATGCGTGCCCTGCGGAACACGTTCCTCGCGGGGCGCCGCCGGTCGTCGGTCCGCGAGCCCCCGCTCCCGCTCGACGAGGGGCTCGACCGCGCGCCGGCCTCGCCGTCGCCCACCCCGGACGAGGTGGTGGAGCAGCGCGGCGTCTACGAGGCGATTGCCGCCCTGCCGGACGAGTTCCGCGACGCGCTGGTGGCCGTAGACGTGGCCGGCCTCTCCTATCGCGAGGCGGCCCGTGCCCTGCGGGTGCCCGAGGGGACCGTCACGAGCCGGCTCTCACGGGCGCGGGAGCAGGTTGCCCGGACCCTTGGCCGGTGAGGGCGTAGGCTCGGGGTTCAGTAGGCGAGGCGCCCGCCGGCGCGCCAGCTCGCCAGCGCGAGCAGCACCCGGGGATCGACCCGAGCGCCGGAGAGAACGCAGGTGTGGCCCCTGCGCTGCCAGGTGACCACGCTCCGGCCGCGGACGTCGAGCTTGCGGAGCTCGGTCCCCCCGCGGCGCACGGCCGCGGCGCCCGGCTTCGGGAGGGAGCGGCCGGAGACGATGGTGTAGGCGATCCGCTGCCCGCCGCGGACGTAAAAGACGGTCACCGCGCGGTGGCCGTCGAGGCGGTCGACCCGGGTGCCGGTCGCCCGCCACCCGAACTCGCTGGCCCAGCGGGGGAAGTGGAGTCCGTCGACCTGGCGGTCGAGGAGCACGGCCTGGCTGTCGTATTGACCGGGGGCGGGGGAAGTCGGCGGCCTAAGGGCCAGGCTCGCGGCCTGCGCCACGCTCGGCCCCTCCGGCGTGCCGGCCGGGAGGACGACGGCCAGGATGACGGCCGCGCACGCCGCCGCAAGGGCGAACCCGCCGACCAGCCGGCGTCGATGGCCGCGTCGCGTGACCCGTGATCGCTCGTGGTCGATGCGGGCTCGCAGGCCGGCCGGAGCGGGGGCGGCGGCGGCGCGGATGGCGGTCAGCGCGGCGCGCTGGGCACGAAGCAGCTCGCGCAGCTCCGGCGACTCG
>DASQXU010000073.1:0-2147 GCA_035639555.1 Thermoleophilaceae bacterium | reverse complement strand
TCGACATGGACGCGTTCTACGTCAGCGTCGAGCTGCAGCGCCATCCCGAGCTACGGGGCAAGCCGGTGGTGGTCGCGGGCTCGGGCCAGCGCGCGGTCGTGACCACCGCGAGCTACGAGGCCCGGCGGTTCGGGGTCTTCTCGGCGACGCCGGCCGAGCGCGCCCGGCGCCTCTGTCCCCAGGCGGTGTTCCTGCCCCCCGACTTCAAGGCCTACCGCGCGCGCTCGGCCGAGCTGATGGCGGTGCTGCGGCGCCAGGTAGAGCGCGTCGAGGTGGTCGGCCTCGACGAGGCGTATCTCGACCTGAGCGGGCTCGAGCGCCCTCGGGCGGCCGCCCGGCGGCTCAAGGAGACGGTGCTGGCCGAGACCGGCCTTCGCTGCTCGATCGGGCTCGGCCCGAGCAAGCTCGTGGCCAAGGTCGCCTCCGACGCCTCGAAGCCGGATGGCTTCCTCGAGCTCGACGCCGATCAGGCCCGGCGCCGGTTCGCCGACGCCTCCCCCGCCCTGATCCCGGGCATCGGGCCGAAGACGGTCGACCGGCTCGAACGGCGGGGCATCACCACGCTGGCGGCGCTGGCGGCCACCCCCGACGCCGAGCTCAGCGACTGGTTCGGCGCCCGGCTGGGGCCCCACCTTCGGCGGCTCGCCCGGTTCGAGGACTCCAGTCCGATCGAGACGGTGAGGGTGGCCAAGTCGGAATCCCGGGAGACGACCTTCGACCGCGACAAGCGGGGCGTCGACGCCCTGCTCCCGGTGCTCGACCGCCTGTGCGAGGACCTCTGCGCGACGCTGCAACGCCAGCGGCGGGCCGGCGCCACGATCGGGATCAAGGTCCGCTTCGACGACTTCACCACGCGGACGCGGGCGCGCACGATCGAGGCGGCGACCAACGAACTCGGGGTCGTGCGTGCGGTGGCCGGCGAGCTCGTTGCGGCGCTCGACCCGAAGCGGCCCGTTCGGCTGGTCGGGGTCCGGGTTGCGGGGCTCGACGGCGGACGGCGGGCCTCCCGGCCCGCCGTCCCCGACGACCAGCTCGAGCTGTCGCTCGGCGCCGGCTAGTGCGTCGACCAGACGGTTCCCGTCGAGGGGAAGCGCAGGCGGGCCTTGGTCGCACCGGTCAGGTCCCACTCGCGACCCGCCACGTAGGGACCGCGATCGACGACCGGCACGGTCACCGAGCGGCCGCGGTAGCGGAAGGTGACCCGGGTGCCGCAGCGAAGCGTCTTGTGGGCGACGCCGAGCGTGCCTGGATGCAGCCGGCCTCCGCAGGCGAGGCCACCCCCGTATAGGCCCGGGCCGTACCAGGAGGCCTGGCTCGCCCTGTACACGTAGATGCGCCCCGGGATCCGGCGCTCGGCGGCCGCATTGAGCCCGTCGCCGGCAAAGCGCAGCCGCAGGCGGAAGCGCCCCGTGAGGCGTGGCCGCCAGCTCGCGCGGAAGCGGCCGCCGTCGCCGGTTCGGGCGCGGTGGACCGGGGCCCAGTGCCTTGCCCTGCGAACCTCGAACCGCACCGTGCGGCCGGCGAGGCCCGGGCCGAGCGTCCCGCCGACCCGAACGCGGGCGCCCCGGAGCAGGTGGCGTGGCGAGCGACCCCGGAGGCGGGCGGCGATAGTCACCGGCTTGAGTGTGGTCACCGCGGCCCCTGGGCCGGCCGTCCCGGGTGGCACCGGGTGACCGGTTACCTGGCCCGACGCGGCGTGCGCCGCCGGCGTGGTGATCAGCGCGGTGGCCAGGGCCGCCATGCCCAGCGACCGACCCCGCGCGTCCATGCGCGTTGTCAAGGGAAACTCCCCTTTCCCGGCCCTGGTGCCTACGGAGTTAGCTGTCGGGCTCGCGCTGGCGCACTACGACCGGATCACCGGTCGATTCGCCCCCGGGGCGGCTCGCGCCCCAATGGTTCCCCCGCCCGCCGGCTACTGAGCCGGCGGCTCGGCGAAGGCCGTATCGAACAAGCGTTCGAGACTAGGCGGCGACGCCAGGCCTTGTGTGACGCTCCTCACACTTCGTCGAGAGCCGGCGACCGTTGCGGCGAGCGCCTATCCTGAGGTATAAGGCTGGATGAGCGGACCATTTCCGCTCGGGCCGAGGACTTCGGGGAGCCAAGATGAAAGAGAAGGTCTTGAACAGCGCACGGGAGCTCGGGCTCGA
>DASQXU010000072.1:0-20051 GCA_035639555.1 Thermoleophilaceae bacterium | reverse complement strand
GCCGCTCACAGCCCGGTGGTGACGGGCCCCCGCCGCTCGCGCTCTCGCTCGTAGCGGTCGATCTGGTGCTCGACCTGGAGGGTCACTCCGATGTCGTCGAGGCCCTCGAGCAGCCGGCGCGCGGTCTCCGCGTCGATCTCGAACGGCACCTGGCGCCCGGCGAATGACACCTCCTGCTCCTCGAGGTCGATCCGGGCGTGGCCGGCCGCCATCAGCTCCTTGACGTCCGCCTCGAGCAGCACGACCGGTAGCAGTCCGATCTTCGTGCAGTTCGAGTAGAAGATGTCGGCGAAGCTGGGGGCCACGAGCGCCCGGAACCCGTAGTCCTGGAGCGCCCAGGGCGCGTGCTCGCGCGAGGAGCCGCAGCCGAAGTTGCGCCCGGTGGCCAGGATGGGGTTCCTCGGCAGCTCCCAGCCCGGCTCCTTCGCCCAGTCGTAGAACAGGAACTGGCCGAAGCCGCTCCGCTCGACCCGCTTCAGGAACTGCTTGGGGATGATCTGGTCGGTATCGACGTCGGGGCGGGCGAGTACCGAAACCGCTCCGTCGACCACGCGTACCGGCTCCATCAGCCGGCCCTTCGGGCCGAGTTGGCAGTTGGCAGTTGGCAGTTCGCAGTTGGCAGTTGGCGGTTGGCGGGGGGTCGCCGGTTCCGCTCTTTCAACTGCAGCCGGCGAAGCCGGCGATCTGCCAACTGCCAACTCATCAGCGCCACTCCCTGATATCCACGAACCGCCCCTCGATGGCAGCCGCCGCTGCCATCCGCGGTGAGACCAGATGGCTTCGTGCGCCGCGGCCCTGCCGGCCCTCGAAGTTGCGGTTCGAGGTCGACGCCACCCGCTCACCCGGGGCGGCGATGTCCGGGTTCATCCCCAGGCACATCGAGCAGCCGGCCGAGCGCCAGTCGAAGCCTGCGGCCCGGAACACGCGGTCGAGGCCCTCGGCCTCGGCCTGGGCCTTCACCGGCTGCGAGCCCGGCACCACCATCGCATGGACGTCGGCGGCCACCCGCCGGCCGTCCACGAGCTCGGCGGCCTCGCGCAGGTCGCGGATGCGCGAGTTCGTGCAGGAGCCGATGAACACGCGGTCGAGTGGGATCTCGCGCATGGGCGTGCCCGGCTCGAGGGCCATGTACTCGAGCGCACGCTCCTCACCCTCGTCCCGGGGCTCGGGTACGACGCCGGTCACATCGGTGACCATCGCCGGCGTCGTCCCCCAGGTCACCTGGGGTGAGAGCTCCGAGGCGTCGATGACCACCTCGCGGTCGAAGCTCGCACCCGGGTCGGTGCGCAGCCCGAGCCACTCCTCGGCCGGAACGGGATCGGGCGCGGCCGGCCGCCCCTCGACCCACTCGAGCGTCGTCGCGTCGGGGGCGATCATGCCGGCCCGGCCTCCGCCCTCGATCGTCATGTTGCAAATCGTCATCCGCCCCTCCATCGGGAGCCGCTCGATTATCGGGCCGGCGTACTCGATCACGTGCCCGACGCCGCCGTCCACCCCGATCCGGCCGATCGTGCCGAGGATCAGGTCCTTCGCCTCCACCCCGTACCCGAGCGCGCCCTCGTAGCGGATGCGCATCGAGCGCGGCTTGCGCTGCTGGAGAGTCTGGGTGGCGAGCACGTGCTCGACCTCGCTCGTCCCGATGCCGAAGGCCAGCGCGCCGAACGCCCCGTGCGTCGAGGTGTGGGAGTCGCCGCAGACGATCGTCATCCCGGGCTGGGTCACGGCGAGTTCGGGGCCGATCACGTGGACGATCCCCTGGCGGGAGGAGCCGATCGAGTAGACCGGCACCCCGAACTCGCGGCAGTTGCGCTCGAGGGTCTCCACCTGCACACGCGAGAGGCGATCGGCGATCTGAGCCGCCACGTTCGAGCCGTCGGTCGGCACGTTGTGGTCGGCCGTCGCGAGGGTGCGGTCGGGCCGGCGGACCCGGCGCCCGGCCAGCCGAAGCGACTCGAACGCCTGCGGCGAGGTGACCTCGTGCACCAGGTGGAGGTCGATGTAGAGCAGGCCCTCTGCGACCTCGTGCGCGTCCCAGATCTTGTCGAACATGGTCTTGGCCATCTTGATCGCTCAGCTCCTCCGGAGGCCGGCGGCGACCACGGCCAGAAAGCGCGCATCGGCGTCGCCCGGGTTCTCGAAGTGGTGGGGCAGGTCGGCGTCGAACGTGACCGCGTCGCCGGTTGCGAGGTCGTAGGCCACGCCGGCGCAGACCAGTCGCAGATGGCCCTCGGTGGCCACCGCGGTCTCCCGGCTCCCGCCCTCGTGCATCGGCGGGTCGCCCGGGCCGCCGGTGGCCGCCCCGGGCGCGAGCGTGTGAACCGAGACCTCGGCCCGCTGTCCAGGCAGCGGCGGGGTGAGGACCTCGTAGTGATGGCCGCGCCTCGGCGCGCCGCCGCGAAGCCGCTCGGCGACGCGGACGACGGTCACGCCGTCTCCCTCGTCGAGTCGCAGCAGCTGGGAGAGGCTGAGCTCGAGCCCGGCCGCGATCCTGGCCGCCACCGCCAGGGTGGGGCTCGTCTCGCCCCGCTCGACCTGGGAGAGCATCGGCGCCGATACGCCGCTGCGTTCTGCGAGCTCGCGCAGCGAGAGGTCCATGCCCTCGCGCAGCGCGCGGATGCGGGGGCCTATGGGGAGGGGCGCGGCGGTCTGGTTGCTCGTTGCTAGTTGCTGGTTGCTGGCCACGGCCGCCATGCCGCCGTACGCTATCACGTACGGTCGTCTGCTCTGTCGGGAGGGCATTCCGAGCCGAGCACGGGGGCACCGCCGGCACCCGGAGTGTGGGCATCGAAACTGGTCGAATACGAGCGGGAACGCAGCCCACCCGGGCTGACGGCCCTGCTCTCCGGCGGCAGCGCGGGCTCCGGCCCGACCGGCTCACCATGGGGGTGCGATGACTCACCGCGGCCGGGGCAGACCGGGCCGCAGTGCGAGCCGCTCTCGTCCCCGGCGAGAACATGCCAACCGCAGCCCAGGTCCGGCGCGCCGCGGCCTGGGCCGCCTTGGGCACGAAGATCGTGCCGAAGACGCCACCGCCCACGCCGGCCGTCGGCCTGGGCCGCGCCAAGCACGGCCGAGAGCCGCGATCCGGCAGCCCCCCGCCTCTGCGCCGCCCGGCGTGGGTCCTCGCTAAGGGCGAGGAGGACCGCCGCCATCCGGCGCGGCCGGTGGTCGCTCAGCCGCTCACCGGGCGATGGGCTACGGGCCGAAGCGGGCCTCCAGCGCCATGACGTCGGCCACGTACCGGCGTGTGTCCGTGAGCATTCCGATCCGGTGCTATGACGACCTGCACGTGGAGCTGCAGGCCGGCGCGCGTCAGAGCGCCGCGCGCAGCAAGGCCTCGAGCTCGTCCTCGCCTGGCGGGTCGGGCGTGATCGCTACCCCCCGGTGCTCACGGGCCAGGGAGGCGATCTTCGGGAGCTGCTCCTCCTCCACTCCCAGGGTCGACAGCCGGGTGTGGCCCGAGCGCGCCGCCAGCTTCGACAGCAGGCCGGCGGCTCCCTCGGGGTCCTCGTGCGGATCGCCCAGGGCGCGCGCGAGCCGCCCCATCGCCTCCGGCGCGCGCGAGGCCATGAGCGCCGCGAAGTGCGGGAGCATCACCGCGTTGGTCTCGGCATGCGGGGACCCGGCCACCCGCACGACGGTCTGGCACACCGCGTGGTGGACGGCGAGGCCGGCGGCGCCTGACGCGTACCCGGCGAGGAGGGCGCCCAGGGCGAGCCGTCCGCGGTCGGGCTCGGCGTCCGGCAGGTGGCGCGCTATGAGCTCGGCCCCCCGGAGGGCGGCCATGTCCCCCACCGGGTTGGCGAGCGGCGTGTAGAGAGCCTCCATGGCGTGCGCCATGGCGTTCATCGCAGTTGCGGCGAGCCCTGGGGCCGGCTGCGAGGCCATCAGCTCGGGGTCGGCCACCACGAGCGCGGGCCGCACCGAGTGCGCGCCCGAGACCCCGGCCGGCAGCCGGTGGAAGCCGGTCATCTCGGCCCCGGAGAGGGTGGTCGGGATCGCCGCGCAGCGACCCTCGCCCGCGCCGGCGATTGCCTTGGCCACGTCGATGACCCGGCCGCCGCCGAGCGCCACCGGCGAGCGGGAGCCGACCTGCTCGAGCAGCTGGGCCGAGAGCTCGTCCACTCGTCCGGGCGGCACCTCGAGCACCACGCCGGCTCCCTCGGCCAGCTCGGGCACGCTCCGGCGGGCCCGCTCCGTAGTCAGCAGCGCGTAGCGGCCGAAGCCGGCGCCGGTGAGCGCCTCCCGCGCCTCGGCCGCGGCGCCGGAGCGGAAGCGGACGAGTCGCTCGCCGTCGCGCCAGACGAAGTCGAGCTCGGGCACCGGCGAACCCAGCCCGCCGCGGGCGCTAGGGCGTCGGGGTCCGGGCGGCCTCGGCCCGCTCCGGGTGGCGCTCGGCCTCGGCCGCCCGGGATTCGCCCACCGCGTTCGAGAGCGCCCGGAGGTAGGCCTTGCCCGAGGCCTCGAGGATGTCGGTCGACACCCCGACGCCCGAGGCGATGCGCCCGCCCAGCTCGAGCACGACCGTGACCTCGCCTAGCGCGTCGCGCCCCCCGGTGACCGCGCTGACTTGGTACTCCTTGAGCCGGGCGTCGCGGCCGACCGCGGCGTTGATGGCGCTGAAGAACGCGTCGACCGGCCCGTCGCCGGTGAAGCTCCCCGCGCCGAGCCCCCCGCCCGGGAGCCGCACCCGCACACGGGCCAGCGGCGCCCGTGAGGACGATGCCTCCACGTCGAACGACTCGAGCTCGAAGGCGGTCGGCGCCTGCTTCATCTCGTCCGAGACGATGGCCTCGAGGTCGAGCGCGGTCACCTTCTTCTTCTTGTCGGCGATCTCCTTGAAGCGCCTGAACGCCGCCGCCAGCTCGGCGCCGTCGACCTGGAAGCCGAGCTCCTCGAGCGCCCTCCGCAGGGCGTGGCGACCCGAGTGCTTGCCGAGCACGATCGCGTTCTGCTCGAGCCCGATCGTGGTGGCGTCCATGATCTCGTAGGTCGTCCGCTCCTTCAGCACCCCGTCCTGGTGGATCCCGGCCTCGTGCGCGAACGCGTTGCGGCCGACGATCGCCTTGTTCGGCTGCACCGGGTAGCCGGTCAGCCGCGAGACGAGTCGCGAGGCGCGGGCGATCTCGCGGGTGTTGACGGCGGTCCATAGCCCGACGCTCGACTCGCGGGTGTGGAGCAGCATCACGATCTCCTCGAGCGACGCGTTGCCCGCGCGCTCGCCGATCCCGTTGATCGCGCACTCGACCTGCCGGCAGCCGGCCCGAAGGCCGGCGAACGAGTTGGCGACCGCCAGGCCCAGGTCGTCGTGGCAGTGGACGGACACCGTGACCCGTCGCAGCTCGGGCAGGAGGGCGTACAGGCGCTCGAACATCTCGGCGTACTCGTGGGGCATCGTGTAGCCCACGGTGTCGGGGACGTTGATCGTGGTCGCCCCCTCCTCCAGGGCGATCGCGATCACCTCGGCCATGAACTCGACGTCGGAGCGGCTGCCGTCCTCGGGCGAGAACTCGACGTCGTCCGTGTACTGCTTGGCCTGCGCCACCGCCGCGCGGGCCTGGCCCTTGACGTCGTCCCTGGTGGTCTGGAGCTTGCGCTCGATGTGGATGTCGCTGGTGGCGATGAACGTGTGGATGCGCGGCCGCTCGGCATCCTTCACCGCGTTCCAGGCGGCGTCGATGTCCTGCTTCGAGGTGCGGGCCAGGCCGCAGATCACCGGCCCCTCGACCTCGCGGGCGATCGCCTTCACCGCCTCGAAGTCGCCCGGCGAGGTGATCGGGAAGCCGGCCTCGATGACGTCCACGCCCAGGCGCGCGAGCTGGTGCGCGATCTCGACCTTCTCCTGGGTGTTCAGCGAGATCCCCGGCGACTGCTCTCCGTCGCGCAGCGTCGTGTCGAAGATCCGTACCCGGTTGGCCTCGTCCCGCATGTCGTCCCCTTCACTCCTTTCGCTCTCGACTGCCCTCTCCTGGTGTCGCGGCTTCGCGGCCGCCCGCGCGCTATTCCCCCCGAAGGGGGAGGAGGAGAGGTCGCAGTCCGAGCGAGGACGACATCGACGCCACAGGGTACACGCCCGCGGGCGGACCGACTCAGCCGGCGGGGCGCTTGTCGACCAGCCGCCGCGGCGCCTTGTGCTCGAAGGCGTCGGCCAGCAGCTCGGCCATGAGCTCCGCGCTCGCCCGCGAGGGGTCGACCTGGACCGCCGCCAGGCGCTTCCCCCACCAGCGCTCGGCGCACACGCCCGGCCGGGTCTGCACGGCGGTGAGGATCCCGGGCTCGTCGAGCATGACGTTCAGGTGCCGCTCGTCCCAGAGCGTGGCGAAGATCTTGCCCCCGACCCGAAACGACGGCCGGCCGTGGTGGTCCTCCTCGACCGCCTCGGGAAGCGCGAGGGCGATGCGCCGAACCTCGTCGCCCGTGACCATGCCGCCCTACACCGGGAGGCTCACGGTGCGGGCGTCATAGAACCCCTCGGAGGCCACGAGCTCGGCGAGCACGTCCTCCGGCACCGGCTGGTCGCTCGTCACGACCATCACCGCCACTCGTCCCTTGGGGCCGTCGTCCTCGTCGCCCGGGTGGCGCCCGACCGCGGCCGAGACGATGTTCACCTCGTGGTCCCCGAACGCCTGGCCGACCCGCCCGATCATCCCGGGCTGGTCGCGGTAGCGGAACAGCGTCAGGTGGCGCTCGAGCTGGATGTTGAACCGCTGGCCCCAGGCCTCGAGGAGGTGCGGGCGGTTGCGGTTGCCGAGGGTCGTGCCGACCACCCGCACTCGGTGCTCGCCCGACGCCACGCTCACCCGCACGAGGTCGGTGAAGTCCCGGGCCACCGGCTCGTTCAGCTCCACCACCGTGATCCCCCGCTCCTCGGCCAACGAGGGGGCGTTCACGAGGTTCACCTCCTCGGCGGTGTGCCCGAGCAGCCCCGCGAGCACGGCGACCGGCAGCAGGCGCGTGTCGCGTTCGGCGATCCGGCCTCGAAGCTCGACCTCGACCCGGTCGACCGACGGCCCCTCCCCGAGGGCCGCCAAGATCCGTCCGAGCTGGCGACAGAGCGGCACGAACGGTCCGAGGACGTCCATGTCCTCCGGGCTGATCGCGGGGATGTTCACCGCGGTGGTGACCACGCCGCCGGTGAGCGCCGCCACCACCTGCTCGGCCGTCTGCACCCCGGCCCGGTCCTGGGCCTCCGCCGTGGACGCGCCCAGGTGCGGGGTGACGACCACGTTCTCGTAGCCGAACAGCGGGTGATCGGTGATCGGCTCGCGTGAGAAGACGTCGAGCGCGGCGCCGCCGACCTTCCCGGAGTCGAGCGCCGCCTCGAGGTCCTCGTCGACGATCAGCTCGCCGCGGGCGCAGTTCACGAGCAGGACGCCGTCCCTCATGCGCGAGAGCGCGTCCCGGTCGATGAGCCCGCGGGTCTCACGCGTGGGCGGCAGGTGCAGGGTGATGAAGTCGGCCTGGGAGTAGACCTCGGCAGCGTCCTCCGCCCGCTCGACGCCGAGCTCGCGGTAGCGGTCGGCGGCCACGTAGGGATCGAAGGCGAGCACTCGCATGCCAAAGCCGCGTGCCCGGGCCGCGACCAGCTGGCCGATCCGCCCCAGGCCGAGGATCCCGAGCGTCTTGTCGAACAGCTCGACGCCGGCGAAGCGCGAGCGCTCCCACCTGCCCGCGGTCAGCGAGGCGTGGGCCTGCGGCACCCGGCGGGCGAGCGCGAGCATCAGCGCCATCGTGTGCTCGGCCGCGGCGATGACGTTCGCCTGCGGCGCGTTGGCGACCACGATTCCGCGCTTGGTCGCGGCGTCCACGTCCACGTTGTCCACGCCGATGCCGGCGCGCCCGATCACCCGCAGCCGACCGGCGCGCTCGATCAGCTCGTCGGTCAGCTTGGTGGCCGAGCGGATCACGATCCCCTCGAAGTCGCCGATCCGCTCCGGTAGCTGGCCGTCGTCCCAGTCGGTCCCGAGCTCGACGTCGAAGTGCCGGCGCAGCAGCTCGACGCCGGAGTCGGCGATCCTCTCCTTTACGAGGACGCGCGGGCGCTCGGTCACGCCGGGGTGGCGACGGGGAGCCCCGCCTCGACGAACACGCGCTGGGCGGCGCCGACCCCGGCGCCAAGCTCGAGCTCGTGGCCCAGCTCGTGGAGCGTCATCTCGAGGCCGGCGACCGCGGTCAGCACGTCGAACGCGCCGAAGTAGCCGGTGTGGGCGATGCGGGCGATCCTGCCCTTGAGCTTGCCCTGGCCGCCGGCGATCGTGATCCCGTAGCGATCGCGCATCGTCCGCGGGACGGCGGCGCCGTCGATGTCGTCGGGCAGAGCGATCGCGGTGACCACGTTGGCGCCCTCGTCCTCGGGTCCGAAGAGCTCGAGCTCCAGCGCCTTCACCGCCGCCCGCGCCGCCCGGCCGAGCACGCGGTGGCGCTCGTAGACCCGAGCGAGGCCCTCCGTCTCGATCATGCCGAGCGCCACCTCGAGGGCGGCGACGAGGCCGACCGCGGGGGTGAACGGGCTGTCCGGGGGATCCTTGCGCTGGCCTTCGAGGGTGCGCTGCCAGTCGAAGTAGTAACGCCGTCCGGGGCTGGCCGCGGCCCGGCGCAGCGCCGCCTCGTTCGGGCTGGCGAACGCGAGGCCGGGCGGCGCCATCAGCGCCTTCTGGGAGCCCGCCACGACCACGTCGACTCCCCACTCGTCCTGGGGGACCGGCACCGCGCCGAGGCCGGAGACCGCGTCGACCGCGATGAGCGCGCCGTGGCGGTGGGCGACCTCGGTGAGCTCCCGAACGTCGTTGACCACGCCGGTGGAGGTCTCGGAGAGGGTGGTGAGCACGAGCGCGACGTCCCCGTTCTCGGAGAGGAGGCGGTCGAGCTCGACCGGCTCGACCTTATTGCCCCAGCCGAAGTCGTGGAGCAGGGTGCGGGCGCCGTAGGCGTCGCAGAGCTCGCCCCAGCGCTCGCCGAACTTGCCGCACGAGGCGACGAACGCGGGCTCGCCGGCACGGACCAGGTTGGCCACCGCCGACTCCATCGCCCCGCTGCCCGACGCCGCGAACAGCAGCACCTCGTTGTCGGTGCCGAACACCAGCTTCAGCCGCCGCAGCGCCCGCGCGTAGACCTCGACGAAGGCCGGCGCCCGGTGGTAGAGCATCGGCTCGGCCATGATCTGCGAGACCGCCGGAGGCAGGGGCGTGGGCCCGGCGGTCATCAGGTACTGCTTGAGGTTCGCGGCCATCCGACGAGCCACGATACCTGACGCCCCGGCCCGCGCCCGGGCGCCGCCGTGAGGCTCGTTCACCGCCCGGGGGGCCGCGAATCGGCGCTCAGAACTCCTGGTCGATCCAGTCCATCATGCCGCGGAGCTCCCGGCCCTCGCGCTCGATCTGGTGGTCCTTCTGCTCCTCGCGCAGGCGCCGGAAGTTCTCCTGGCCAGCCCGGTTCTCCGCGATCCACTCGCGCGCGAACTCGCCCGACTGGATGTCGGCGAGCAGCTGCCTCATCGCCTGGCGGGTGGGCTCGCCGATGACGCGCTTGCCACGCGTCAGGTCGCCGTACTCGGCGGTGTTCGAGATCGAGTAGCGCATGCCGGTGATGCCCTTCTCGTACATCAAATCGACGATCAGCTTGAGCTCGTGCAGGCACTCGAAGTAGGCGAGCCGCGGGTCGTATCCGGCCTCGACCAGCGTCTCGTAGCCGGCGCGCACGAGCTCGGTCACCCCGCCGCAGAGGACGGCCTGCTCGCCGAACAGATCGGTCTCGGTCTCGTCCTTGAAGGTGGTCTCGATCACCCCGGCCCGCGTGCAGCCGATGCCCTTGGCGTAGGCGAGCACCAGCTCGCGCGCGTGGCCGCTGGCGTCCCGGTGCACGGCGATCAGGCCGGGGACGCCGTTGCCCTCGAGGAACTGGCGGCGGACCAGGTGCCCCGGCCCCTTGGGGGCGACCATGCCCACGTCGACCTCGGGCCCCGGGTCGATCTGCCCGAAGTGGATCGAGAACCCGTGGGCGAACATAAGAAGGTTTCCCGGCGCTATGCCGTCGGCGATCTCCCCCTGCCAGACCTCGGCCTGCCTCTCGTCGGGGAGCAGGACCATGACCAGCTCGCCGAGGCTCGCCGCGTCGGCGATCGACTCGACCCGCAGGCCGTCGCCCCGTGCCTTCTCGGCCGAGCTCGAGCCCTCGCGCAACCCGACCACGACCTCGACCCCCGAGTCCCTCAGGTTGAGGGCGTGGGCGTGGCCCTGCGAGCCGTAGCCGAGCACGGCCACGACCTTGCCGTCGAGCTTCGAGAGGTCGGCGTCGCGGTCGTAGATCACGGGGCGGGCACTCTATTCCAAGGCGTTCGGCGGCTCGCTCCCAGCTCGGAGCGCAGGAGCTTCCCCGCCGCGTTGCGGGGCAAGGCGGCGACCGGCTCCACCCGCTTCGGGACCTTGTAGGGGGCGAGCCGCTCGCGGCAGTGGGCGATCAGCTCGTCCTCGCTCGCGCCGTCGGCGAGCACGACGAACGCGACGATCGCCTCTCCCCACTCCGGGTCGGGCACCCCGGCGACCCCGGCGTCCTCGACCGCCGGATGCGAGAGCAGGGCACGCTCGACCTCCGCCGGAGCGACGTTCTCGCCGCCGCTCACGATCAGCTCCTTGAGACGGCCCTCTACGTGCAGCAGGCCGCGCTCGTCGATCCGGCCGCCGTCGCCGGTGTGGAGCCAGCCGTCGGGGCCCACGGCAGCCGCGGCGACCATCGGGCCACGGACCAGGATCTCGCCCTCCTCGCCGATCCGCAGCTCCACCCCCTCGCCCGGGCGGGCCGCGCGCCCCCACGGCTCGGCGATCGCCACCTGGGAGCAGGTCTCGGTCATTCCGTAGCTCGGGCGGGCCGGAATCCCCCGCTCGCGCGCCCACTCGAGTAGCCGATCCGGCACCGGCCCGCCGCCCAGGAGGATGGCCCGCAGCCCGGGCGCCGAGCGAAGCCCGGCGTCACGCAGGCGGGCGAGCATGGTCGGCACGAGCGAGGCGAGCGAGGCGTGACCGCCGGCGAGCTCGGCCGCCACCGCCTCGGGGTCGAAGCGCCTGTGCAGCAGGGCGGTGGCGCCCGCGATCGCGCAGCGCACGATCACCGCGAGCCCTCCTATGTGGAAGACCGGCAGCGGGCTGAGCCAGCGGTCGTCCGGCCCCGTGCCGAGGGCGGCGCGCGCGGCCCGGGCGCTCGCGAGGTGGTTGGCCGCGGTCAGCTCCACCGGCCGGGGCTCACCGGTGGTGCCGGAGGTGAAGATGACGGTGAGCACGCGGTCGGGATCGGCCCGGGGGCGGGTGTAGTCCTCCTCCGGCCCGTCGAGCGGCTCGTCGACCACGACCGACGCCGCCGCCGCCCCGAGCTGGCGCCGCCGCCCGGCCTCGGCGAGGCGGGTGTCGAGCGGCACGAGCGCGGCGCCGACCCGGGCGGCGCCGAAGAGCAGCGCCGCCAGCTCGGGCCCGGCCGGGAGCGTCGTGGCCACCCGCGCTCCCTCGCCGACGTCGCGCGCGGCCAGCCGGCGCGCCGCCCGGTCGGCCTCCGCGTGGAGCTCGGCGTAGGTCGTCGCCCGCCCCCCGGCCACGATGGCCGGGTGGTTTCCGTCCCGGGCGGCCGCCGATTCGACCCAGTCCACGAGCGCCGATGATTCCAGGCGGCGCGCCGGCCTCGCCCGAACCCGAGCGGCCCTTATCCTCAGCCCGCATGGCCACGACCGAGCACGCGCCCGGGAGCGAGGGCTGGAAGGCTGCCCAGGCCGCCCGGGCGATCCGACCCGCCGCCGACTGGCGCCCGGCCGGCGAGTACGCCGACATCCGCTACGAGCTGGCCGAGGGCATCGCCAAGGTCACGATCGACCGCCCCGAGGTCCGCAACGCCTTCCGCCCGCGCACCATCGTCGAGATCTCGAATGCGCTCGAGCGAGCGCGGGAGGACACCTCGGTGGGGGTGGTCGTGCTCACCGGCGAGGGGCCACTCGCATTCTGCTCGGGCGGCGACCAGCGGGCGCGCGGCGACGCGGGCTACCTCGACGAGGGCGACCAGCGCGTCGGGCGCTTCCACGTCACCGACCTGCACGTGCAGATGCGCCGGCTGCCCAAGCCGATCGTGGCCATGGTGGCCGGCTATGCGGTCGGCGGCGGGCACGTGCTCCACGTCGTCTGTGACCTCACGATCGCGGCCGACAACGCCCGCTTCGGCCAGACCGGACCGCGGGTCGGGAGCTTCGACGGCGGGTTCGGCGCCGCCCTGCTCGCCGGCCAGGTCGGCCAGAAGAAGGCCAAGGAGATCTGGTTCCTCTGCCGGCAGTACGGGGCGGAGGAGGCGCTCGCCATGGGGCTCGTCAACCGGGTGGTGCCGCTCGAGGAGCTCGAGGAGGAGACGGTGCGCTGGTGCCGCGAGATGCTCGCCCTCTCTCCCTTCTCGCTGCGGCTGCTCAAGGCGAGCTTCAACGCCGCCGAGGACGGCCTGGCCGGCATCCAGCAGCTCGCCCATGACGCCAACCTGCTCTTCTACATGAGCGAGGAGGGGCAGGAGGGACGGAACGCCTACGTGGAGAAGCGGCGTCCCGACTTCGGGAAGTTCCCACGCCGCCCGTGACCGGCGTGGTCCGCACGGGCGGCGCCGCCTCCACGCTGCGGCTGTGGCTCGTCGCCGCCCGGCCGCGAACGCTGCCGGTGGCGGTCGCCCCGGTCGCCGTCGGCACGTCGCTGGCCGGTCACGAGGGCACGTTTCGTCCGCTCGCGTGCGCCTGCGCGCTGATCGCCAGCCTGTTCATCCAGATCGGGACCAACCTCTCGAACGACTACTCGGACGCCCGCCGCGGCGCGGACGCCGAGGACCGCCTCGGCCCGGTCCGGGTGACTGCCGGCGGCCTGCTTCCACCGCGGAAGGTGCTGGTCGGGACCTACGTCGCGTTCGGGATCGCGGTAGCCGCCGGGCTCTATCTCGCCGCACTGGCCGGCTGGGGGCTGCTCGCGGTCGGCGCCGCCTGCATCCTCGCCGGGGTTCTCTACACCGGCGGGCCGCGGCCCTACGGCTACCAGGGACTCGGCGAGCTGTTCGTCTTCGTCTTCTTCGGCCTGGTCGCGGTGACCGGCTCCTACTACGTGCAGGTCGAGCGCCTGCGCGCCGAGGCGTTCGCCCTCGCGGTGCCGATCGGCCTCCTGGCCGCCGCGATCCTCGTCGTGAACAACGTCCGCGACGTGGACACCGATCGCCGGAGCGGCAAGCGCACGCTGGCGGTCAAGCTCGGCCGCCCCCGGACCCGGGTGCTCTACGCGGCGGTGCTGGCCGGCGCGTTCGCCGTCCCGCCGGCCATGTGGGCGGCCGGCGCGCTCTCCGGCTGGCTGCTCCTGACCCTCGCCGCGCTGCCCCTATGCCTCCCGCTGGTCCGCACGGTGGCCACCCGCACCGACGGGCCCGCGCTCAACGAGGCGCTCGCCGGCACCGGGCGCCTGCTCGCCGCCTTCGCCGCCCTGCTTTCGGCCTCGGTGTTGCTCTCGTGAGGCGCTCGCTGCTCAGGCTCCGCATCCCGCTGCGCCGCCCGTTCGTGACCGCGGGGGGCGTGGTCGCGGCCCGCGAGCTCGTCGTCCTGCGGCTCGAGGACGACGACGGGGCGGTCGGCTGCGGCGAGGCGGCGCCGCTCGAGCCCTACGACGGTGTGAGCGTGGAGCGGGTCATCCGCGCGCTGCAGGACGGCGCTCGGGGGGGGCCGCCCCAAGCCCACGCGGCCGAGGAGATGGCGCGACTCGACCTCGAGGCCCGCCGGGCGGGCCGCCCCCTCGGTGAGCCGGGAGCGGTTGCGATCGCCGTGAACCTCACCCTTCCCGCCGGGCCGCCGGACGAGGTGGCGGCGAGGGCCGGTGCGGGGGTCCGCGCCGGCTACTCGTGCTTCAAGGTCAAGGTGGGATTGCCCGACGACCTCGAGCGGGTCCGCGCCGTCCGGGCGGCGGTGGGCCCCTGGCCCGCGCTGCGCCTCGACGCCAACGGGGCCTGGACCCCGGCCGAGGCGATCCGGGCGGTGGCGGCGCTCGCCCCGTTCGACATCCAGCTCGTGGAGCAGCCGTGCCGGAGCCTCGAGGAGATGGCGGTCGTGCGGCGCGCCGTCCCGATGCCGCTCGCCGCCGACGAGTCGATCGCCTCGCCCGCCGACGTACGGGCGGCGGCCCGGGCCCGGGCCTGCGACGTGGTCAACATCAAGCTCGCCGGCAGCGGGGGGTTCGGCGCGGCCCGGGAGGCGATCCGCGAGGCCGAGTGCTGCGGCCTCCGCGCCTACCTCTCGAGCACGCTCGATGGACCGTGGGGAATCGCCGCGGCGCTCCAGCTGGCGGCGAGCGAGGGGGTGTCGCTGGCGTGCGGGCTCGCGACGCTGCAGCTCTTCGACGCCCGCATCGCCCGCGCCCTTCCTGCCCCGACGGGGGGCCTGCTCGCCGTGCCCGAGGGGCCGGGGCTCGGCGTGACCGTCGATGACGACGCGCTAGCGGAGGTGCTGGTCGAGGAACTCGAGCAGTAGCTCGGCTACGGCGTCGGGACGCTGCAGCTGGGGCGCGTGGCCGGCGTCCGGGACGACCGCCGCTCGACCGGCCGGGACCGCCGCGGCCAGCCGCCGCGCGGCGACCGCGTAGCGCTCGTCGCGCGCCCCGGCCACGGCCAGGACCGGCACCGCCAGCCGGGGCAGCTCGGGCCAGAGCGGCGGCAGCGCTCCCTGTCCGGCGCTCCGGAGCAGCGACGCGAGCTCCCGCGGGTCGTGACTCAGCCGCCCGGCCCGCTGGGCGTCGATCAGGGCCTCGCCCTGGTCCGCGAACAGCGGCTGGCGCTCCCAGACCTCGACCACCTGCTCGATCGGCGTGGCCTCCATCCAGGCGGCGATCCGTTCGTCGGCCTCGCGGCGCGCGGTGCGGGCGGCCTCGTCATCGATCCCGGCCGATGCCCCGACGGTCACGAGGCCGGCGTAGCGCCCGGGGTCGCGCAGGGCGGCGTGCAGGACGAGCCGGCCGCCGAGCGAGTAGCCGCACACGACCGCCCCCTCGCCGGCGGCGGCGATCTCGCGAAGCCGTCCCTCGAAGGTGTGCTCGCGGTGGTCGAGGAGGACGCTCGGATAGCGTTCGGGCAGGAGGTCGGCCACCGCCCTCCAGCTCTCCCCGCGCTGCATGAGGCCGGGGACGAACAGCACCCGCGCCGACATGGGCAGATGATCCCGATCAACCGAACCTACGCGCCGCTCCAGGCGCTGGTCGACGAGCTGGCGCGTTGCGGCCTGCGGCACGCGGTCACCTGCCCGGGGTCGCGCAACGCCCCGTTGATCCTCCCCCTGGCCGGCGACGAGCGCATCCGCTCGGTCTCGGTGATCGACGAGCGCTCGGCCGGCTACCTGGCCCTGGGGACGGCGAAGGCGAGCGGGCGCCCGGTCGCGGTCACGACCACCTCGGGCACCGCCTCGGTCAACCTCCACCCGGCGGTGGTCGAGGCCTTCGAGGCCCGCGTCCCGCTGATCGTCCTCACGGCGGACCGCCCGCCCGAGCTGCGCGACGTGGGCGCCGGCCAGGCGATCGACCAGCTGCACCTGTTCGGGAGCGCCGCCAAGTGGTTCGTCGAGGTCGGAAGCCACGAGCCGGGACGCGAGTCGGCGGTCCACCACCGCGCCCTCGCCTGCCGCGCCTACTTCACCGCCGCGGGCGGGCGACCTGGGCCGGTGCACCTGAACTTCCCGCTCCGCGAGCCGCTCGCCCCCGTGCCCGAGGAGCTCGACCCCGAGCCCTGGCAGGGACGCGCGTACGGCCGGCCGTGGGTCGAGGTCCGCGAGCACGCGAGCGCGCCGGACGCCAACAAGGTCCAGGCCCTGGCCGAGCGGATCGCCCGCACCGGCCGGGGGGTCGTGGTGTGCGGGCCCACCGCCGAGGCCGTGGCCGAGCCGGTCAGCCGGCTGGCCGAGGCGGCGGGCTGGCCGGTGCTCGCCGAGCCCACCTCCGGGGTGCGCTGCGGCGGGCACGACCGCTCGCACGTGGTCGCCCACTACGACGTCCTGCTCCGGGACCGCCGCTTCGCCGCTGCCCACGACCCCGGGCTGGTGCTGCGCGTCGGCGACACCCCGACCTCGAAGCCCCTGCGCGCCTGGCTCGCGGCCGCCCCGCAGATCCTGCTCGACCCGCACGCCGCCTGGCACGAGCCCACCCGCGCCGCCGAGGGGCTGCTGGTCGCCGCCGCCGCGCCCGCCTGCGACGCGCTCGCCGCCGCTCTCGAGATGCGCACGGTCGAGCGGGATCCGGCCTGGCTTCGCTCCTGGCGGGAGGCCGACGCCCTGGTCCCCCCAGTGCTCGCCGCCGCGCCCGACCCCTTCGAGCCGCGGGCCTGCGCCGCCCTGGCCGAGACGCTGCCCGACGGCGCCATCCTGTGGCTGAGCTCGTCGATGCCGGTCCGCGACGTCGAGAGCTTCTTCCCGCAGGTCGAGACGGAGATCCGCTTCCTCGCGAACCGGGGCGCGAACGGGATCGACGGCGTCGTCTCAGCGGCCGCCGGCGCGGCGCTGGCGAGCGGCGCCCCCACCGTGCTCCTGACCGGGGAGCTCGCGCTGTTGCACGACCTGGGTGGCCTCGTCGCCGCCCGGCGCGCCGGCGTCGAGCTCACGATCGTGTGCCTCAACAACGGCGGTGGCGGCATCTTCGACTTCCTGCCGGTGGCCGAGCACGCCGACCCCGACGCCTACGAGCGCCACGTGGCCACCCCGGCCGACGTCGACCTGGCCGAGGCCGCGGCGCTCGCCGGCCTACCCCACCGCCGGGCCGAGACTCCCGACGAGGTCCGCGCGGCGGCCCGCGAGCCGGCGCTCGTGGAGGTGCGCACGGATCGCCGGCGCAACGTCGCGCTCCACCGCGAGGCGGTCGAGCGGGTAGCGCGGGCCCTCGAGGGCGGCCCGGTTGGCCGGCCGGCCTGAACCCGCGGTCCGCCGCGCCGACGTTGCCGACGCCGAGGCGGTCGGCCGGCTCCTCCACGAGTTCAACACGGAGTTCGACGAGCCGAGCCCCGGACCCCGGCCCATGGCGGAGCGCGTTCGGGAGCTCATGGAGAGCGGCGACATCTTGGTCCTGCTCGCCGGCAGGGAGCCCCTTGGGCTGGCCGTGCTCCGCTTCCGCCCGGCGCTCTGGACGACCGCGCTCGATGCCTACCTCGAAGAGCTCTACGTGGTGCCCGAGCGGCGCGGGCAGGGGCACGGGCGGGCGCTGCTCGAGGCGGCCATCGAGCACGCTCGCCGGGAGGGCGCGGTCCGGATGGAGCTGAACACCGAGGAGGACGACGTGGCGGCGCGCGCCCTGTACGAGCGGCTTGGCTTCGACAACCGGGGCGGCCGACCCGGCGGGCCGCCCTCCTACTACTACGAGCGCGAGCTCTGAAGACCGCCGGCGTCAGGCCAAGAGCGGCAGCAGCGCCTCGAGCTTGACCTCGCTCTCGGCCAGCTCGGCGGCGGGGACCGAGTCCGCGACCACGCCGCAGCCGACGTAGAGGTGGGCGCTCTCGCCGCGCAGCAGCGCGCAGCGGAGCGCCACGCAGAACTCTCCGTCCTCGCTCAGGTCGGTGAAGCCGACGCCGCCGGCGTACCAGCCGCGGTCGAGCCCCTCGAGCGCCGGGATCAGGCGCTCGGCCACGTCCGCCGGCTCGCCCCCCACCGCCGGCGTCGGATGCAGCCGTCCGGCGAGCTCGAGGGTGGGCACCGGCTGAGCGAGCTGGGCCCGGATCGGCGTGGCCAGGTGCTGGAGGTTGTGGACCTTGACCAGCGCCGGATCATCGACGAGCGCCACCCACAGGCTGACCGGTCCGAGCGCGCGCTCGATCCGACGGGCGACGATCGCGTGCTCCGAGCGGTCCTTGGCGCTGCGCCGAAGCTGCTCGCCCAGGTGGTCGTCGACCGCGGGGTCGGCGCTGCGCCGCGCGGTGCCGGCGAGCGCGACGGTCTGGGCGCGCGAGCCCTCGCGACGGACCAGCAGCTCGGGACTCGCCCCGACGAACGCGAGCTCCGCGCTCCCGACGCAGTAGCAGTAGCAGCTCGGGAAGACCGCCCTGAGGGCGTCGAGCACCGGTGCGGGGTCGAGCTCCCGGCCGGCCTTCACACGCACCTCGCGGGCCAGCACCACCTTCTCGAGCTCGCCGGCGCGGATCCGCTCCACCGCCCGCGCCACCGCCTCCTCGTAGTGGGCGGGCGGCAGGGCCGAGGCCACCCGGCCGCGCGCCAGCGGGTCGGGGTCGAGCAGGGGCATCGACGCCGGCCGAAGCTCGTCCACCCGGCGCAGCGCGCGCTCCAGGAGCGCGCGCGGGTCGTCGTCGAGCCCGGCCACGGTGCAGACCGTCAGCCGAGCCTGGTCGCCGAGCCGCGCGAGTGAGAGCTCGGGGACGACGAGCTGGACAGGCGCGAGCGAGGACCACTCCGGAGCCCGGCCGCCGTCGGGCGCGAACGAGAACCCTCCGACGAACACCGGGCCCGACCCGAGCGGCGCGAGTGGGTCGTCGGCCGGATCGCCCCTCAGCGCCCCCCGCCCGAGCCGGCGGGCGCGCTCGGCGGCCTCGGCGAACCGCCGCGGTCCGTGCGTCTCGACCAGCGCCGCGGTGCCGAGCGCGGCCAGGGCGAAGCGGTCGCGGTCCGGCAGCTCGAGGCAGAGGTGGCGGTCGGCCGGCCTCCGGGCGCGGAGCACGGCGGCCGAGAGGTCGAGTTCCGCCGGGACGGGAACGGTGACGGCGGCGATCACGGGCTCGCCCCGCCGCCGCGCCCGGGCCGCCGCGCGCTCCACCCGCTCGCCGAGCAGCGCGATCGCCGCCTCGTCGAGCGAGAACGGGCTCGGCGCGCGGCCGGTGGCGACGGACACGCCTACAGGATGGCGAACCTACGTCGTGCCGCGGCCGCGCGAGACTGCGATCTCGCCCGTCCTGACCATCTCGATCAGGCCGAACGGGCGGGCCATCTCCTCGAACGCCTTGACCTTCTCGTCGGTGCCGGTGATCTCGACCGTCACCGAGCGCTTCGAGACGTCGACCACGTTGCCGCGGAAGATGTCCGTGAACTGCATCACCTGCGCCCGCGCCTCGCCGTCGCTGCACGAGATCTTGAACAGGGCGAGCTCGCGGGCCACCAGCTCCCCCGGCTCGAGGTCGCGGATCTTGATCACGTTGACCAGCTTGTGGAGCTGCTTCGTGACCTGGTCGATCGGGTGAGCCGCCCCGTCCACGGTCAGGGTCACGCGGGAGATGGTCGAGTCGTCGGTGGGACCCACGGCCAGCGAGTCGATGTTGAACCCGCGCCGGGCGAACAACCCGGCGATCCGGGCCAGCACGCCGGGCTTGTTCTCCACCAGGATCGAGAGGACGTGCTTCCGCCCGGTGCGGATGCCGCCGGAGGCCTGGAGCTCTTCGAGGTTCAGTACCTCTTTTGTGGCTGGCTCACCCATCGTCGTGGTGCTTCCAGTTGGCAGTTGGCAGTTGGCAGCTCGCAGGTTCGGGCTTTGGCTCTGCCAACTCCAGCCGGCGAAGCCGGCGTTCTGCCAACTGCCAACTCATCCCACCATATCCCGCGCCGCCTGGCCCGCCGGGATCATCGGATAGCAGTTCTCCTCCTTGGTGACGTGGACGTCGACGACGACCGGTCCGTCCTCGGCGATCGCCGTCTCGAGTGAGCCCACGAGGTCGGCCTTGTCGGTGACTCGCATGCCGAGGCACCCGAAGGCGTCGGCCAGCTTGACCCAGTCCGGGCTCGCCCCCATCTCGACCGCGGAGTAGCGCCGGTCCCAGAACAGCTCCTGCCACTGGCGGACCATGCCGAGGTAGCCGTTGTTCATGATGAACACCTTGACCGCGATGCCCTCGGTGGCGCAGGTGGCGAGCTCCTGTACGGTCATGACGAGCGAGCCGTCGCCGGCCAGGCAGACGACGGTCTCGTCCGGCTGCGCCACCTTGGCGCCCATGGCCGAGGGGAGGCCGAAGCCCATCGTCCCGAGGCCGCCGGAGTTGATCCACCGGCGGGGGCGCTTGAAGGGGAAGTACTGCGCGCACCACATCTGGTGCTGGCCGACGTC
>DASQXU010000071.1:0-19388 GCA_035639555.1 Thermoleophilaceae bacterium | reverse complement strand
GCGAGCTGCGCCTGCGGGCGATCGACGCCCCCGCCGCCCGAGTGCGCGACAACGCAGCCCTCGACGCTCGCGGCTACCTTCTCGCGCGGCCGCGCGTCGAGCGCTTCGGCTCGTCCTGCGAGGTGGCGATCGCCTCTGGTCCGCTTCATGGCGCGCGCTTGCTCGCGCGCCTTCCGCGGTCGCGGGCCTGGCCAGCCGGCGGCCGGCCTGGCGTCGAACTGGCGATGGCCGGGGTCGTTCGGCGGCCGCGCAACGGCCCGACCGCGACGTTCGACTTCGCCGCCTACCTGAGGCGGCGTGGTGTCGCCGGGGAGCTTCTCCTCGAGCGCGTGCGATCGACCGGGCGCCGTCGGGGCGGGCTCAGCGGGCTGCTCGACCGAATGAAGGTCCGGGCCGAGCGGGCGGTCGGGGCGGGGCTGCCCGCGGGGCCGGCCGCCCTCGCGCGGGGCATGGTTCTCGGGGAAGACCAGCTGATCGCCGATCCGGTCCGCCAGGACTTCCAGGCCTCAGGACTCGCCCACCTCCTCGCGGTCAGCGGTCAAAACGTGATGCTGCTCGGCGCCCTGGCCGCGCCGCTGCTTGGCGCGCTCGGGCTCGGGCCCCGGATGCGGGCGGCGGTTCTGCTCGGCCTGATCGCGATCTACGTCCCGCTCGCCGGCGCCGGCCCCTCCCTGCAACGGGCCGGGGTCATGGGCGCCGCCGGCGTGATCGCGCTGATCGCCACGCGGCCGCCCTCCCGCTCCTACGCGCTGCTGCTCGCCGCCGTGGCCACTCTCGCCATCGATCCCCGCGCCTGCGCCGATCCGGGCTGGCAGCTCTCGTTCGCGGCGGTGGCGGGGCTCATCTGGCTCGGCCCCGCGCTTCGGCGGCCCCTCCGCGGCCTGCCGGGCGTGCTTGCCGAGGGTGTCGCGGCGACGCTGGCGGCCACCCTGGCCACCGCTCCGCTACTTGCCTTCCACTTTCGCTCGGTCCCACTCGCGACGCTGCCCGCAAACCTCCTCGCCCTCCCGGTTGTGGCGCCGATCATGTGGCTGGGCATGGTTGCTGCGGCCCTCGGCCAGCTCACCGCGGCCGGCTGGCCGCTCGCCGCCGTCTCTTCCACGACCGCGGGGATCGCGGGAGAGGTCGCCCGGCCGCTCCTTGGCTATCTCGCCGGCCTCGCTGCCCGGTGCGCCGAGCTTCCCGGGGCGCAGCTCCACCCGCCGCTCCACGAGCCGTGGACGGTGGGGGTCGCCTACGCCGTCTTCGCCGCGGCGGCGCTCGGCGCGCGGCGCGCGGCCCGGCGGCTCGAGCCGCGGACGAGCGCGCTGGCCGCCGCCTGGCGCCGGCTCCCGCGCCGGCGGCGCGGGGCCGCGGTGGCGGGGTTGGGCGCGGCCTGCACCGTCGCGGCGGCCCATGCGCTCGCCCCGCCGGGCCCGCCGGATCGCCTGACCGTCTCGTTCCTCGACGTGGGACAGGGCGACGCCACGCTGATCCAGGGCCCGGATGGCGGCGCAGTGCTGTTCGACGGGGGGCCGCCCGAGGCCCGGGTCGCCCGGCTGCTGCGGCGGGCGGGAGTGCGGCGCCTCAACATCGTCGTCGCCACCCACCAGTCGCGCGACCACCAGGGCGGCCTGCGCGAGGTGATCGACCACTACCCGGTGGACCTGTTCCTCGACGGAGGCGACGGCACGCGCGATCGGGGCTTTCGGGCGCTCGAGGCGGACGCCGACCGGAGGCGGGTGCGCCGGGCGCCCGCCGTCGCGCCGCTCGTCCTCCGGGCCGGAGCGATCAGGGTGGACGTGCTCTCGCCGCCGCCCCGTCCCGCAGGACCGCCACCCGAGGACCCGAATCCCCGGGCCGTCGTGGCCGTCGTGAGCTCGGGCGGCTTCGAGCTGCTCCTCTCGGCCGACGCGGAGAGCGACGCGCTCGCCCCGCTGGACCTGCCCGACGTGGATGCGATGAAGGTCCCCCATCACGGGAGCGCCGACCCGGGCCTGCCCGAGGTGCTGCGACGGCTGCGGCCGGAGGTGGCGGCAATCGAGGTCGGGCCTCATAACCCCTATGGCCACCCCGCGCGCTCGACGCTTGCCGCGCTCCGTCGCGCCCGCGTCCGGACCTACCGGACCGATCGCGACGGCACGGTGCGGTTGACGGTCGGAGCCGATGGCATGCACGTGGCCACCTCCCGGTGACGGCGCCATCGCGCCCCGAACCTACACTGCCACCGTGGCCGATCTGAGCCCCGCCTACCTGATCTCGGGCGACGACGACGAGCGCATCGACGCCTGGCGGGCCCGCGTCCGGGCCCGCGCAGAGGCCGAGGGCGGCCCCGGAGCGCTCCGGACGTTCGACGCCCGGACGAGCGATCCGGGCGACGTCGCGGCGGCGCTCTCGGCAATGAGCCTCGTGGCTGGGACGCGGTACCTGCTGGCCGAGGACGTCGGCGCCTGGAAGCCCGCGTCGCTCGACCCGCTCGAGTCCGCGCTCGCCCACATGCCGCCGGACGCGGTCCTCGTGCTCGTAGCCAGGGGTACGGCGCCGCCCCGGCTGGCGTCGGCGGTGAAGGCCGCCGGCGGCGAGGCGCGCGAGTACGCGGCGCCCAAGCCCCGCGCCCTCCCGCGATGGACCGTCGAGCGGGCGCGCGAGCTGGGGGTCGAGCTCGACCAGGACGCCGCGGTGGCGCTCGTCGCCGGTTCAGGGCCGAGGCCGCAGCGGCTGGCGCGGGAGCTCGAGAAGCTGGCGCTCGCCGTCCACCCGCGCAGCAGGGTGACCGCCGAGGACGTCCAGGCGCTGAGCGCCGGGGATGGGGCGCCGAAGGCGTACGAGCTCGCCGACGCTCTGGTGGCGGGCGACCTCCCGGCCACCTTGGCGCTGGCGGAGGAGCTCCTGCGGCGCGACGAGCGTCCGGGCCGGCTTCTGTACCCGATCGTCCGGCGCCTGCGTGAGGTCCACCGCGCAGCCGAACTGATCGAGGCGGGCGTGCCCGAGGCGAAGGTGGTCGAGGACCTACGCGCGCCGAGCTGGCTCGCGAAGCGCCTGATCGCGCAGGCCCGCAGGACCGATCGGGCCACCCTCGAGCGCTCGCTGTGCGCGTTCGCCGAGCTCGAGCTGGAGCTTCGCGGAGGGAGCCCCGCCATGGGGAGCGAGGGCGCGGCGCCGGCCGACGAGGACACCGCATTCACCCTCGCCCTCGCCCGCGGAACGGGGGCCCCGACCGCGGCGCCCTCCACACCGTCCGGGTGATCGCGGGCTTGCGGGCGCGATCCCGAGCGCGCCTGCGTCGGTCCGTGGTGGCGCGGGTCGCCCGCGTGTGCACGACTGTCGTGCAGAACCCTGCACCCGTCACCAGGCGCGGTTCGAGTGCAGGGTTATGCACGCGCCCGGCAGGAGCGGAGCGCCCGCTGCGGGGCGCGCGGCCGCGAAAGCGGAGGAGCCGAGGCGGCTGCCGGGGCGCGCTAGAGCCCGGCCCGGATGCGGGCGGCCCGGGACTTCTTGCGGGCGCCGTTGTTGCGGTGCAGGGCGCCCGTCTTCACCGCTCGATCGATGCGCGAGAGCAGTATTCGGTACTCGCCCTCGGCGCGCTCGGCGTCACCCGCCTCCACCGCGGCCTCGAGCCGCCGGAACCACGTCTTCACCTGCGAGGTGCGGCGGCGGTTCTCGAGCCGCTCTCGCTCGGACCGGCGGATGCGCTTTTCTTGTGAGGCGATGTTGGCCATACACAGACGAAGCCGCGCTCCGGGCGCGGCGGCCGCCTAGTCTAGCGCGGCGGTAGTGGCGATCGAGCCGAGGGAAAGCGCCGCCGGCACGGTGGCCCCGCCCGCCGAGGGGCGGACGGAGCGCCGGCGCCGGCTGGCCCGGAGCACGGCGTTCTTCTCGTTCGCCACCGGGCTGTCGCGGGTGCTCGGGCTGGTGCGCGAGGTGGTGGCCGCGAGCTACTTCGGGGTCAGCGGGGCGATGTCGGCGTTCACGATCGCCTTCCAGGTGCCGAACCTCATGCGCGCGCTCTTCGCCGACTCGGCCCTCCAGGGCGCGTTCGTGCCGGTGTTCACCGAGCTGCTCGAGCGCGGGGAGCGCCGCGAGGCGTTCCGCGTGGCCTCGAGTCTCTTCCTCCTCATCTGCGTGATCCTCGGCTCGATCACGATCGTCTTCATCGTCGCGGCGAAGCCGATCATGGCGCTGGTCACCCCGGGTTTCCACGACGACCCGACGCTCGCCCACCTGACCGTGAGCCTCTCGCGGATCCTGTTCCCGGTCGTCCTGCTGCTCGCGCTGTCGGGTGTGGTCGTCGGGATGCTCAACTCGTTCGAGCACTTCAGCGTGCCGGCGCTGGCCCCGGTCGCGTGGAACCTCGTGATCGTCGGCTCGCTGGTCGGCCTCACGCCGCTGCTCTCCGGCCAGGACGACATCTACGCCTACGCGATCGGGGTGCTGGCCGGGACCGTGGTGCAGTTCGCGCTGCCGCTCCCCTGGCTGCGCGGTCGGGGCGGCCGTTTCACGCTCGCCCTCGACTGGCGCAATCCGCACGTCACCCGGGTCCTGAAGTTGATGTTGCCGGTCACGATCGCGCTCGGGCTCATCAACCTGAGCCTCCTCATCAACTCGTTCTTCGGCACGCTGGTGAACGACCAGGCGCCGGCGGCGATCGACAAGGCGTTCCGGATCTACCAGCTCCCCCAGGGCCTGTTCTCGATCTCGATCGCGACGATCCTGTTTCCGACCCTCGCCCGCTTTGCCGCCCGTGGAGCCGTCGACGACCTGCGCCGGACGATGGGCAACGGGGTCCGCCAGATCTGCCTTCTGCTGATCCCGAGCGCCGTGATGATGGCCGTGCTCGCCGTCCCGATCACCCGCCTCGTCTACCAGCGGGGGGCGTTCGGCACGGAGGCGACCCACCTGGTCTCCACCGCGATGGTGTGGTGGTCGATCTCGCTGCCGTTCCAGGGCGTGAGTCTGCTCTTCTCGAGGACCTTCTTCAGCCTCCAGCGGCCGTGGCTCACCACCGCTCTCTCGTTCGCGAACCTGATCGTCAACGCGGTGGTCGCGCTGGCCCTGTACGCGCCGTTCGGGATCGCGGGGATCGTTCTCGGCACCGTGGTCGGGACGATCGTCATGTGCGTCAGCCAGGGCGCGGTCCTCAACCGCGACCTCGGGGGGATCGAGGCCCGGCGGACGGTGTCGGAGGCCGTGAAGATGCTGATCGGCGCCGCCCTGCTCGCCGGGGCGTGCTACGGCGCCTGGTATGTGCTCGATGCCGCCCTCGGCCGCTCGTTCGGCGCTCAGTTCCTCTCGGTCTCCGCCGGCATCGGCGCCGGCGTGGTGGTGTACGCCGCCGCGGTCTGGGCGCTCGGCGTGCCCGAGGCCCGGCAGCTCCGCGCGCTTCTCCCGGGCAGGCTCGGCGGTTAGTCTGGTCCCGATGGGTTTCGAGACCGTCCGCGTCGCCGCCGCCCAGGCCACGCCGGTGGTGCTCGACGCCCAGCGGTCGGTGGACAAGGCGGTCCGGCTGCTCGGCGAGGCGGCGGCGCAGGGGGCGCGGCTGTGCGTGCTTCCCGAGGGCTTCATCTCCCTCTACCCGTCGAACGCGTGGGCGCGGGCCGCCGCCGGGTTCGGTGGCGTCGACGAGCTCTGGGAGCGCATGTGGGAAAGCTCGGTCGAGGTGCCCGGGCCGCTGGTCGACCGGCTGGTCGAGGCCTGCGCGCAGCACGCTGTCCACTGTGCGATCGGGGTCAACGAGCGCGAGGCCGAGCGCCCCGGCTCCCTGTACAACACCCTGCTGCTGCTCGGGCCGGACGGTCTCTTGCACAGGCACCGCAAGCTGATGCCGACCCATCACGAGCGGCTCTTCCACGGCATCGGCGCGGGTGACGACCTGGCCGCCGTCGAGACCCCGCTCGGCCGGGTCGGCGGGCTCATCTGCTGGGAGAACCGGATGCCGCTGGCCCGCTACGCGGTCTACCGGGACGGCCCACAGATTTGGGTCGCGCCGACCGCCGACGACTCCGACGGCTGGCTCGCCACCGTCCGGCACATCGCCATCGAGTCGGGGGCCTTCGTGGTGTCGGCCCCGCAGTACATCCCGCGCGCCGCCTTCCCGGACGACTTCCCGATGGACCTCCCGGACAAGGACGTGTTCGGCCGGGGCGGGGCGGCGATCGTGGAGCCGGCGTGGGGAGAGGTGATCGCCGGGCCGCTCTACGACCGGGAGGGGATGGTGCTCGCCGACTGCGACCTGAGGCGCGGGCTGCACGCCAAGCGCTGGTTCGACTCGGTCGGCCACTACAGCCGCGAGGAGGTGCTCGCGACGCCGGGACGGGCGAAGGCCGCCGCGGCGGCCCCGCCCCCCGACGGAGCCGCCGGCTGAGGATGCACCCTCGAGGAAAGAGAAGAGTAAGCTGAACGGCGTCTCCGGGTACGGGCCGAGGGCGCGATGAAGGACAAGCAGGTCGCCACCGACAGCGGCTCCACCCGCCCGCGGGCCTTCCAGAAGCTCCGCGAGCTACCGGTGGTGGGCCGCGCCGCCGACTGGGGTCTCGGTCCACGCGCGGTCTCGAGGAAGACAAAGCGGGCGGGCGCGCGGGTCGCCGGCCTGAAGGTCACCGAGTCGGTCTGTCCCTACTGCGCCGTCGGCTGCGGACAGCTCGTCTACACGCGCGACGGCGAGCTGGTCGACATCGAGGGCAACCCGCGCTCCCCGATCAACCAGGGGACGCTGTGCCCGAAGGGGCAGGCCTCGCGTCAGCTGATCCAGCAGCCCGGCCGACTGACCAAGGTGCTCTACCGCCGGCCCTACGGCACCGAGTGGGAGGAGCTCGAGCTCGAGCGGGCGATGGACATGATCGCCGAGCGAGTGATCGCGGCCCGGGAGAACCACTGGCAGGAGGAGGACGAGCACGGCTGGAGAGTCGACCGGACGCTCGCCTTCGCGCACCTGGGTGGCGCCACGCTCGACAACGAGGAGAACTACCTGATCAAGAAGCTCTTCACCGCGATGGGGGCGGTGGAGATCGAGAACCAGGCGCGCATATGACACAGCTCGACGGTCCCCGGTCTGGGGACCTCGTTCGGTAGGGGAGGCGCCACAAACTTCCAGCAGGACTTCCAGCAGTCGGACTGCGTCTGGATCCAGGGCTCGTCGATCGTCGAGGCACATCCCGTGGGGTCGCGCTGGGTGCTCAAGGCGCGCGAGCGCGGGGCGAAGGTCATCCACGTGGACCCGCACTATTCGCGCACGAGCGCGATCTCCGACCTCTACGTCCAGATCCGCGCCGGCACGGACATCGCCTTCCTCGGAGGGCTGATCAGGCACATCATCGAGACCGAGTCGTACTTCCGCGACTACGTCGTCAACTACACGAACGCGCCGGTCATCATCGACGAGCGCTACAGGGGACCCGAGGAGCTGGACGGCATCTTCTCGGGGTTCGACCCGAAGAGCGGCACCTACGATCGCACCACCTGGATGCCCGAGGGGGCCACGCCGCCCTCCGCGTCCGGCCCGCGTGAGCAGGCCACCCAGGCCTTCGAGGAGGAGACCGAGGCGGGAATGGGGGCCGTCCCCATGGACGAGACGCTCGAGCACCCGCGCTGCGTCTTCCAGATCTTGAAGCGCCACTACGCGCGCTACACGCCGGAGATGGTCGAGCGGATCTGCGGGTGCTCGAAGGAGGACTTTCTCCGCGTGGCCGAGACCCTGATCGAGAACTCGGGCCGCGAGCGGACGACGATGCTCGCCTACGCGGTCGGCTGGACGCAGCACTCGAGCGGCGTGCAGATCATCCGCGCCGGGGCGATCGTCCAGCTGCTGCTCGGGAACGTCGGCCGGCCGGGGGGCGGAGTCATGGCGATGCGCGGCCACGCCTCGATCCAGGGCTCGAGCGACATCCCGACGCTGTACGACCTGCTCCCGGGCTACATGCGGATGCCGCGCGCGCGGGAGGGACACGAGACGCTGTCCGACTACGTCGAGGGCAGCGCCCCCAAGCGCGGCTGGTGGGCCCACTTCGACAAGTACATCGTCTCGCTGCTCAAGGCCTGGTTCGGGGAGGCGGCCACGGAGGAGAACGACTTCGGCTTCCGCTATCTGCCGAAGATCTCCGGCAACCACTCCCACTTCGCGACGACCCTGCGCGCGGTCGACGACGGCCTCGACGGGATGTTCGTGATGGGGCAGAACCCCGCGGTTGGCTCGCAGCATTCGGGTCTCCAGCGGCGCGCGCTGGCCCATCTCAAGTGGCTGGTGGTCCGCGACCTCGCCGACCTCGAGACCGCGAGCTTCTGGCGCGACTCGCCGGAGATCCGCGCCGGCGAGACGCGGCCCGAGGCGATCGGCACGGAGGTCTTCCTGATGCCGGCGGCCTCGCACGTGGAGAAGGAAGGCCACTTCACGAACACCCAGCGCCTGCTCCAGTGGCGCGACAAGGCGATCGACCCGCCGGGCGACGCGCGCTCGGAGCTGCACTTCATGTACCACCTCGGCAGGCGGATCAAGGCCCACTACGCGAACTCCGAGCGCGACCGCGACTGGCCGATCCGGAACCTGACCTGGAACTACCCCGAGTACGGCCCCCACCGCGAGCCGCACGCCGAGGACGTGCTGAAGGAGATAAACGGCCACGACCTGACGACCGGGCGGCTCGTCGACAGCTTCACCGACCTGAGGAACGACGGCAGCACCTCCTGCGGCTGCTGGATCTACTCGGGCTGCTTCAAGGACGGGGTCAACCAGACCCGCCGGCGCGACCCCGGTGACCTCGACACCCCCGGGGGCTGGGTGTCGCCGGAGTGGGGCTGGTCGTGGCCGATGAACCGGCGGATCTTCTACAACCGCGCCTCCGCCGACCCGGAGGGCAAGCCCTGGTCCGAGCGCAAGAAGTACCTCTGGTGGGATGAGGAGAACGGCCGCTGGACCGGCTACGACATCCCCGACTTCCCGGTCGACAAGCCGCCCGATTACCGACCGCCCCCCGACGCCCCGGGGATGGACGCGATCTCGGGCGACGACCCGTTCATCATGATGGCCGACGGGCGCGCGGCGCTGTTCAACCCGATGGGTCCGCTCGACGGCCCCCTGCCGACCTACTACGAGCCGTTCGAGTCGGGCTTCAAGAACCGGCTCTATCCGAAGGTCGGCGGCAATCCGTGCGGCATCTACTGGAATCGGCCGGACAACCCGCTCAACGTCGAGCGCAGCGATGAGTACCCGATCATCGCCTCGACGTTCCGCCTGACCGAGCACCACACCGCGGGCGCCATGAGCCGCAACCTCCCGTGGCTCGCGGAGCTCCAGCCGGAGATGTTCGTCGAGATCGACCCCGTGCTCGCGCGCGAGCGGGGGATCGAGGACGGCGGCTGGATGACGGTGAGGACCGAGCGCGCGGAGATCGAGGCCCGGGCCAACGTCACGGCGCGGCTCCAGCCGCTTCGGATGGGCGAGGAGGTCGTCCACCAGATCTCGATGCCCTGGCACTGGGGCACCTACCGGAGCTCGAGCCAGGGCGTCGTCGGTGACAGCGTCAACGACCTCATCCCGCTGAGCGGCGACCCGAACACGACGATCGAGGACAAGACGTTTTCCTGCAACGTGCGCGCCGGGCGTCGCCAGCACCAGACGACCGAGCGGCTTGCGCACGCGGAGGACAAGGTCGACCAGCTGCATCCCTCGGGCGACCACGAGGCCGAGGTGCCCCAAAGGGCCGTCCACACGCTGGCGAGCCTCTACGACCTGCCGGTCGAAGGCAGTAGAGAGGAGCTCGAGCAAGGGTCCGGCATGGGCGGGCAGACGACGAGCGAGCACGGGCGCGATTCGGACCGGCAGGGATGACGAGCGCCGCTCCGACCGAGATCGCCGTGCGCCGCCCGGCCGAGCGGATGGGCTTCTTCACCGACACCACCGTGTGCATCGGCTGCAAGTCGTGCGAGGTCGCCTGCAAGCAGTGGAACGACCTCCCGGCCGACGGCTACCAGTTCCGCAAGGGCGGCTCCTACGACCACACCGGCTCGCTCGGCGCCTCGACCTGGCGCCACGTCCGCTTCGTCGAGCAGCTCGAGCCCTCGCCCGAGGCGAAGGCCGAGGCGGAGGCCGCGATCGCGGCCGGCGCCGGCGGCAACATCCCGTCGATCCCGGCGGCAGGGGGGGACCTGCCGAGCCCGGAGGAGCTCGGTGGCGCGGGCGGCGGGGCCCGCCCCGAGGAGGTGCCCGACCTGGTCCAGTGGGCCGAAGACGGCGGCGGCACGCCGGTCGTGGGCGACGGGGACGTGGACGTCGGCGCCGCGGTCGCCGCCATGGACCGCTGGGTCTTCATGTCCGACGTGTGCAAGCACTGCACCAACGCCGGTTGCCTCGACGCCTGTCCGACGGGCGCGATCATCCGGACCGAGTTCCAGACCGTCGTGATCCAGTCCGACGTCTGCAACGGCTGCGGCTACTGCGTCCCCTCGTGCCCGTTCGGGGTGCCGAACCGCGATCCCTATGACGGGCGGGCGGCGAAGTGCACGCTCTGCTACGACCGGATGCAGGACGGCCTCGAGCCTGCCTGCGCCAAGGCCTGTCCGACCGACTCGATCCAGTTCGGCCCGTACGACGAGCTGGTGGAGACCGCCCGGGGCCGCGTGATCGAGCTCCACGAGCGCGGGATGGAGAGCGCCTACCTCTACGGGGCGGGCGACGAGCCCGGGGAGCAGCTCGCCGGCGGCCTCGGTGCCTTCTTCCTGCTGACCCAGCCGCCGGAGCGCTTCGGGCTGCCGGCGCAGGCCGATTCACCGATCCAGCAGAACGCCCCGCCGGCGACGCTGGCCGGCCTGGCGGCGGCGGCGGTGGCGGCGGCGGCCACGGTCGCGAGCTTCGCGCTCGCCCACCGGCGCCGCCCGCGCCGCCCGTGGAGGCGAGCGTGAGCCACGAACGAGGGCCGGCCCCCGAGCGCGAGATCCTTCGCCGCTTCCGGGAGGGGGGTGGCTCGCCGCCGGGGCGCGACACCACGCCCGCGGTCGGGAAGCGAGGCGAGCCGGGGCCGTGGCGCCGGGCCGAGGAGGGGGCGGCCGTCGAGCTTGCGCGCCCGGCGTTCGGCGATGCCCGCTGGTCCTATCTCTACAAGCGCGACACCCGCTACCGGCGCGCCGGGGCGGACGGCCGCGTGGCCGAGGCGGCGCGCAGGATGCGCGGCGGGCCCGAGCCTCCCCCGGTGGTCCAAGGGCCGATCATCCATCCCGCGGTCTGGACCTGGGAGGTGCCGCTCTACTTCTGGTTCGGCGGGATCGCCACCGGCTCCTCATTCGTGGCGCTCGCCGCCGAGCTGGCGGGCGACCGCCGCTCGGCGGCCACCGCGCGCAAGGTGACGGTGGCGGCGGTGCTGCCGTGCGCCCCGCTGCTGGTCGCCGACCTCGGGCGGCCCTTGCGCTTCCTCAACATGCTGCGCATCTTCAAGACCCGGTCGCCGATGTCGATGGGGGCGTGGTGCCTCACCGGCTTCACGAACGCGGCTGCGGGCGCGGTCGCCGCCGACCTGGCCGGACGGGAACGGCTCGCGCGGGCGCTCGGGGCCGCGACGGCCTTGCTCGGGACGTACCTCGGCTCGTACACAGGGGTCCTGCTCGCCTCGACCGCGGTCCCGGTCTGGTCCCGCAGCCGGCTGTTCGTCGCGCCCATCTTCGTGGCGACCGCGACCGCCACCGGCGCGGCCGCCAACCGGCTCGCGCTGGCGGCCACGGGAGCGAAGGTCGGGCATCCGAGCCGGCAGGCGCTCGGCACGGTCGAGACCGCCGCGATGGGCGCGGAGCTCGTGCTCTCGAGCATCAACGAGAAGCGCCTCGGCCGGCTCGCCCACGCGCTCGAGGAGGGGCGCCCGGGGATGCTGTTCAAGCTCGCGAAGTGGGGAGTGCGGAGCGGGCTGGCGCTGCGCTTGGCGCGCAGGCGCGGGGGGCCGAAGGTCCATCACCTGGCGAGCGTGCTGTACCTCCTGTCGGGGCTGGCGTTCCGCTTCGCGTGGGTCGAGGCGGGACGGAGCTCGGCGAACGACGACGAGGCCGTCGCTCGCACCGCGCGTACACCCGCCGCGGACCTGGGGCCCGAGCGGGCGTAGCCCTTCGCCGCCTCAGGTCGCGGCGTAGCGTCCCCAGCCGACCCGCCTGATCTGACCGCGCTCGTCAGCGACCCGGAGGGCGCGCCTGAACCGGCCCGGGCCCCAGTACTTGCACCCGATCCTCTCTCCGAGGTCCTTCCGCCGCATCTCGCCCGCGTCACGGAGCGCATTCACGATCAGGTCGACCTCGCGCTCGGTGTACATGTCCTCCTCCTCGGGGGTCGAGGAAGAGATCTCGGGCGACCACCCGGCCCCGACCTCGCTCGGGCCGAACTGGATCCGCCGCCGACTCGCTTGCCGTGTGTCATCGGTGGGTGTCACGCTGCACCTCCCGGTCTCGCCCCTGGGCTAGGCGGTCTCTCCTCGACCCCCGGTGTCTCGCCTTCGCGGGCCACCGGCTCGCCGCGGGCGACCGCCTCGCGAGCGGACGGAGCGACGTCCTCGAGCCGCTCCTCCCCTTCGGTGATCCGGTCGCCGGCGCCCGGGGCGGCCTCCTCGGCGCTCAGCGGCATCGCGATGTCCTCGAGCTCGCGCTGAGCCGCCTCGACGCCGAGCACCAGCTCGACGAGGCCGGAGGCGATCATCAAGCCCGCCCCGATCAGGTAGCCGACGGTGATGCCGGTCGGATCCGATCGGCTCGCGTTCTGGATCAGGGCGCCGAACAGCCAGGGAGCCGCGAAGCCGCCGATGAAGGTGCCGAACGCGTAGAAGAACGCGATCGCCATCGCCCGCGTCTCCATCGGGAAGATCTCGCTCACCGTGAGGTACGCCGCGCTGGCTCCCGCCGAGGCGAAGAAGAAGATGATGCACCAGGCGAGCGTCTGGGTGCCCGCGCTCAGCACGTCCTGCTGGAACAGGTAAGCGGTGATCGCGAGCAGCACTCCGGAGCCGATATAGGTGCCGGCGATCATCGGCTTGCGCCCGATGGTGTCGAAGAGCCGGCCGAGCAGCAGCGGCCCGAAGAAGTTCCCGATCGCGAACGGCAGCAGGTAGAGGCCGACGGTCGCGTCGTTCACACCGTAGATCTTCGTCAGCACCAGGGCGTAGGTGAAGAAGATCGCGTTGTAGAGGAAGGCCTGTCCGACGAACAGCGCCATCCCCAGAACCGTCCGCTGCGGATAGAGCTTGAAGACGGTCTTCGCGATCACCCCGAAGCCGATCGAGCGGCGCTGGCGGATCTTGATCATCCGCTCCGGCTCCTCGAGCTGCTGGCCCGTGTCCGCCTCCACATCGCGCTCGATCTGGGCGACGAGCGTCTCGGCCTCGTGGTCCCGGCCGTGGATGAACAGCCAGCGAGGGCTCTCCGGGACGTGCCGCCGCACGATCAGGATGGCGATCCCCAGGACCGCGGCCAGGAAGAACGCGATCCGCCAGCCGACGTCGGTGGCGAACAGCGCCTTGTCGAGCAGGATCAGCGATGCGCCGGAGCCGAGCGCGGTCCCGACCCAGAACGAGCCGTTGATGATCAGGTCGACCGTCCCGCGCACGCGGGCCGGGATCAACTCGTCGATAGCCGAGTACTCGCCGCCGATGCCGGCGCCCGTGATCGCGCGGCAGATGGCGAACCACGCGAAGCTCGAGGCGAAGCCGGTGAGGACGCTGCCGACCAGGAAGACGAGAAGCGTGGTCAGGAACAGCTTCTTGCGCCCGATGCGGTCGGCGAGGTAGCCGAAGAACAGGGCGCCGAGGACCGCTCCGACGATGTACGCCGAGCCGGCGAAGCCGACCTGCGAGGCGGTCAGCTCGATCCCGCTGCCCTTCTCGCTGAGGCGGCCGCCGATCGCCCCGACGATCGTGACCTGCAGGCCGTCCAGGATCCAGACCGTCCCGAGCCCGACGACGACCATCCAGTGGAACCTGGCCCACGGCAGCCGGTCCATCCGCGCGGGGATCTTCGTCTCGATCGTCCGGAGCTCGATCGGGCCCTTGGCGGCCGCTGAAGACGCTTCCATCGCTCCTCCTCCCCCTGGAGTCACCGCCCGCGTCCGGCAGCCGGACGCCCGGCCTAGCCGCCACCTACCCGAAGTCCCTTGTGTCAAACGTGGCTAAACCGGCCACGTTGCCGAGCCCGCTCGCGCGCATATCCTCACTGCGGTGAGCGCCCCCGCGCCCAACATCCGCAACTTCTCGATCATCGCCCACATCGACCACGGGAAGTCGACGCTGGCCGACCGCATCCTCGAGCTCACGGGCGCGGTCGACCCCCGCCAGCATCGCCCCCAGCTCCTCGACTCCATGGAGCTCGAGCGCGAGCGCGGGATCACGATCAAGTCCCAGGCGGTCCGGGTCGAGTACACGGCGCACGACGGCCGCCTCTACCGCCTGCACCTGATCGACACCCCCGGGCACGTCGACTTCACCTACGAGGTCTCGCGTTCGCTGGCCGCCTGCGACGGCGCCCTGCTCCTTGTCGACGCCTCGCAGGGAGTCGAGGCCCAGACCGTCGCCAACACCTACCTGGCGGTCGACGCCGGACTCGAGCTGATCCCGGCGCTCAACAAGGTCGACCTTCCGGGCGCCGAGCCGGGCCGGGTCGCGGGCGAGATCGCCGAGCTCCTCGGCGAGGACCCCGACCGGGTGCTTCGGATCTCGGCCAAGACCGGCGAGGGGGTCGAGCGGCTGCTCGAGACCATCGTCGAGCGCGTCCCGCCTCCCGAGGGCGATGCGGGGGCGCCGGCCCGCGCCCTCATCTTCGACTCGGAGTTCGATCAGTACCGCGGCGTGGTTGCCTACGTGCGGGTGGTGGACGGCGAGCTTCGCCGGGGCGACCCGATCCTCGCCATGCAGGCCGGGACCCGCGCGGACATCGACGAGATCGGCTTCTTCGGCCCCGACATGACGCCGGCGGACGGCCTGCGGGCGGGCGAGGTCGGCTACGTGATCACCGGCATCAAGGACGTCTCGCAGCTACGGGTCGGCGATACGCTCACCACCCGCGCCGAGCCGGCGCGCGAGCCGCTGCCCGGCTACCGCGAGGTCAAGCCGATGGTGTTCTGCGGGCTGTTTCCGGTCGACACCGACCGCTTCGCCGACCTGCGGGACGCCCTCGACCGGCTCGCCCTGAACGACGCCGCGCTCAGCTACGAGCCCGAGACGAGCCAGGCGCTCGGCTTCGGCTTTCGCTGCGGCTTTCTCGGGCTGCTGCACATGGACATCGTCCGGGAGCGGCTCGAGCGCGAGTACGCCCTCGAGCTGCTGGCCACCACGCCGAACGTCGAGTACGAGGTCACGCTCACCGACGGGGAGGAGGTCGCCGTCCACTCGCCGGCCGAGATGCCGGACCGCGCCCGGATCGCCGAGATCCGCGAGCCCTACATCCGGGCGACGATCCTCTGCCCGCGCGAGCACGTGGGGGCGGTCATGGAGCTCTGCCAGGAGCGGCGGGGCACCCACGTGGACATGAGCTTCCTGTCCGAGCAGCGGGTCCAGCTGCGCTACGACCTGCCGCTGGCCGAGATCGTGCTCGACTTCTTCGACCAGCTGAAGTCGCGGACGCGCGGCTACGCCTCGCTCGACTACGAGGTGCTCGGGATGCGCCCCGCCGAGCTGGTCAAGCTCGACATCCTGCTGGCCGGCGACCGGGTCGACGCCCTCTCGCTGATCGTCCACCGCGACAAGGCCTATCCCGCGGGTCGCGCCACGTGTGAGCGCCTCCGCGACCAGATCCCCCGCCAGCAGTTCGAGGTCGCCATCCAGGCGGCGATCGGGTCGAAGATCATCGCCCGCGAGTCGGTCAAGCCGATGCGCAAGGACGTGATCGCCAAGTGCTACGGAGGCGACGTGACCCGCAAGCGCAAGCTGCTCGATCGGCAGAAGGCGGGCAAGAAGCGCATGAAGCAGGTGGGCCGGGTCGAGGTGCCCCAGGAGGCGTTCCTGTCCGTGCTCGCGCTGTCCGGCGACGGCCGCGGATAGCGCCGCCGAAGTCTTAACCCGCCTTTAGGTGCCAGCCGTACGGTGGCGGCCGTGACCGAGACGCTCACCCCGCCGGTCTCCGCGGGCGCTGCCCCCGACCCCACGCTGGACTCGCTCCAGCTCCTGCTCGACGGGATCGCCAGGACCCGGCTGCTGACCGCCGACGAGGAGATCGAGCTGGCCAAGCGCATCGAGCGGGGCGACCTCGCGGCCAAGGAGCGCATGATCGAGGCCAACCTCCGGCTCGTGGTCTCGATCGCCAAGCGCTACCGCAACCAGGGGCTCCCCTTCCTGGACCTGATCCAGGAGGGGTCGATCGGCCTCGTCCGCGCGGTCGAGAAGTTCGATCACCGCAAGGGCTTCAAGTTCTCCACCTACGCCACCTGGTGGATCCGCCAGGCGATCTCGCGGGCGATCGCCGACAAGGGCCGCACGATCCGCATCCCGATCCACATCAACAACGTGCTCCAGAAGCTCGACGGCGCGCAGCGCCGGCTCGAGGCATCGGGCGACCGCGACCCGACGGTCGAGGAGATCGCCGCCGCCGCCGGGGTAGACCCCGACGAGGCCGACGTCATCCTGCGCGCCGCGCAGGCCCCCGTCTCGCTCGAGAAGCCGATCTCCGACGACGCGGACGCCGCCGAGCTCGGTCACCTGATCCCCGACGCGAGGGCCGAGTCACCGTTCGACGTCGCCTCGGAGCGGATGACCCGGGACCGCCTCCACGAGGCGCTCGACAACCTCTCGTATCGCGAGCGGCGGATCGTGGAGCTCCGCTGGGGCCTCGGCGGCGAGCAGCCGCGGACGCTCGACCAGGTCGGGCGGATGTTCGGCCTCACCCGCGAGCGCACCCGCCAGATCGAGGAGAACGCGATCCGCAAGCTCTCGGCGCTCGCCGAGACCCAGGCCCTCCGAGGCGCGGCCTAAGAGGTTTCCTCCCCCAGCGCGCGTAGCCGCCGGCGGGCACCGCCGAGCGGCCGCGCGTGCTGCGCGATCCCGGTCCACGGGTCGCCGTCGCGGTCGAGCCGCCGGGCGAGGTTGCCGACCGTGAAGGCGCGGGGACGGAGACACGAGTCGCCGAGCTCCTCCCAGTGGAGCGGCGTAGCCACCGGCGCTCCCGGAAGCGGCCGCACGGAATAGGGCCCGACCGCGGTCTGGGCCCAGGCGTTCCGCGCGACGTCAACCAGGATCCGGTCGCCTCGCTTCGCCTTGCGCTGCTCGGTGGTCAGCCCCTGCGGGTCTCGAGCCGCGGCCAGGCGAGCCAGCTCGCGCGCGAACCTACGCACCTCGTCGAAGTCCGACCGCCGCTGCAGCGGGCAGACGACGTGCACCCCGCGCGAGCCGGTGAGCATGGCGTGCGGCTCGAGGCCGAGCTCGCGCAGGAGGTCGCCGAGCGCCCGGGCCGCCCAGCGGACGGCCGCGAAGTCGTCGGAGGGCGGGTCGAGGTCCACGATCAGCCGGTCGGGTCGCTCGAGCCGGTCGGCTCGGCTGAGCCAGGGGTGGAGCGTGATGCATGCCTGGTCGGCCAGGTAGACGAGGGTGCCCGGGTCGTTCGCGACCACGTGGTCGACCGTGCCTCCCTTCTTGCCGACCCTGACCCGGCGAACCCAATCGGGGAAGTGGTCGGAGGCCCGCTGCTGGACCCAGCCCTCGCCGTCGATGCCGTCCGGGAAGCGGTTGAGGGTGAGCGGCCGGTCACGGAGGTGGGGAAGCGCGACCGGAGCGACCGCCTCGTAGTAGCGGGCGAGGTCGAGCTTGGTGAGCCCATCGTCCGGGAACAGCACCTTGTCCGGCTTCGAGACGCTCACCGTGCGGCGGCCGGCCCGGACCTCCGCGCTCACTCCGGGCGCTCCCTGACCACCTCGCGGGCAGGCTTGTCGTCCCGAAGCGCGAGGTAGCGCGGGTGGCGCAGGCGGCCGTCCCGCGTCCACTCGGTGAACGCGATCTGGGCCACGAGCTCGGGGCCCACCCAACGGGTCCCCTTCGGGATCGGACGGACCTCGGCGAACGGGGAGTCACCGCGCTCGAGCTCGCGCAGCTGGCGCCCGAGCTCGTGCAGCGTGTAGCGGTCGAAGCCGGTACCGACCTTGCCCGCGTAGCGCAGCGCGCCGTCCTCGTGGTAGCCGACGAGCAGCGCGCCGAAGTCGGTGCGCGAGCCCTTCGGCGCCGTGAACCCGCCGATCACGAGCTCCTGCTCGTGCGAGCACTTGAGCTTGAGCCAGTCGTGCGAGCGGGTGGCGGTGTAGCGGCTGTCGGCCCGCTTGGCGATCAGCCCCTCCCAGCCGCTGCGGCACGCCTCGGCGAAGAACCGCTCTCCCTGGCGGTTTCGGTGGGGTGTGTAGCGGACCGGCCCGTGAAACCGGAGCGCGCGCCGCAGCACCCGCTTGCGGGCGCGAAGCGGCAGGGCGGTGACGTCGTGCCCGTCGAGGTGGAGCAGGTCGAAGACGTAGAGGTAGACCGCAGTCCGCTCCCGCCTCGCCCGTTGCAAGCGGGCGAACGACGTGCGGGTGCCCTCGAAGGCCACGATCTCGCCGTCGACCACGAAGTCGTCCGCGTCTTCGGCGGCGAGCGCCCCGCCGAGCCCCGAATAGTCGAGCGACTTGCCGCCGCGCGAGAGAAGCTGCACCCCCGAGCCCGTGCGAAACGCCCCGCAGCGCACGCCGTCGAGCTTGCGCTCGAAGAGGAAGCCTTCGTCGCTGAACGGCCGGTCGTGCAGGACGGCCTTCATGGGCTCGAACTGCCGCGGGGGCGGGGCGCGGCGGAGCAGGCGTCGCTCGTCCGCCTCGAGGACGTCGAGCGCGCTCACCCGCGCCGAAGCTCCTCGATCGTACGCCCGCTGACCACCGACTCGGGCTCGGTGCTCACCGGGTTGCGACGGGCGTCGGCCTCCTCGTCCGCCTTCTTGACCAGCAACCAGCGCTCCCGGCCGTCGCCGCCAATCCGGGTGAGCGCGTAGCCGCCGCGCAGCTTCCTCCCCTCGAGCCAGACGGTCGCGTGGCCCCGGCTGAGCGCCTCGGCCACGGGCATCTCCTCGCCGTCGCGCGTAGTCAGGTTCCGGTACGGACCGGTGTCCCACACGATGACCGCGCCGGCGCCGTACTCCCCCTCTGGGATCGTCCCCTCGAAGTCCCCGTAGGCCAGCGGATGGTCCTCGGTCGGCATCGCCAGGCGCTTCTCGCGCGGGTCGGTCGAGGGGCCCTTGGGAACGGCCCACGACTTGAGGACGCCGTCGACGTCGAGCCGGAAGTCGTAGTGCACGCTGCGGGCGGCGTGCTTCTGGATGACGAAGATCGGGCCCCCGGAGCGACTCCCACCGCCGCGTGGCTCCGAAGTGCGGTCGAAGTCGCGCTTGCCGCGGTAGGAGCGAAGCGATCCCATCGCCGGAAGGTACCCCGAAGCCCGACCGGCCACGCCCCACGGCGA
>DASQXU010000070.1:0-6447 GCA_035639555.1 Thermoleophilaceae bacterium | reverse complement strand
GCGACTCCCTCCGTCTCGCAGGCGATCTACGCGGCCCCGGGCAGCTCCCTGCAGAGCGCGGCGACGAGCGGCCAGCGGTCGATCTCCGACGCGCTATGGGTACCGACCAGCACCGCGTCGTACTCGGGGGCGTGGAACGCGAAGGCCCCGATGAAACCGGTGTGCCCGAGCAGCTCAACTCCCTCCACCAGGTTGCGCCCGGTCCCCAGCCCGTAGCGCTCGTAGCGCAGTGCGTGGCCCGGCGGAAACGACGCCCCAGGCGACCACCGCGTCAGCTCCTCGAGCCCGCGCGCGTCGACGAGCCGCTCCGACCAGAGCCCGCGGACGAAGCGGGCCAGGTCGGGGGCGGTGGTCACGAGCCCCCCGCCGGCCCAGTCGACCGTCGGGCTGATCGTCGTCCAGTCGAGCTCGTCCGAGTAGTGGTGCGCCACCCCCTCCGCCCGAGCGGGCTCGTGGCCCTCGAGCCAGGTCCTATCCATCGAGAGCGGGTCGAAGACGAGCTTTCGGTAGACCTCGTGAAGCGGCCGGCCGGTCACGTGCTCCACGAGGATCCCGGCGATCACGTAGCCGGTGTCCGAGTACTCGAAGCCCCGCCCGGGAGCGAACTGCGGTGTTCCATGCGTGGCCGCGTGGTCGACGAGCTCGACCGGACGCCAGGGGCGACCCGGCTCCTCGCGCAGCCGGGCCAGGAAGGACTCGTCGCGGAAGTAGTTGGGCAGGCCCGCGGTGTGCGCCAGCAGCTGGCGCGGCGTGGTGTGCGGCAGGGCATCGAGCCCGCGCCAGCGCCGAACAAGCTCGGGGGCAAGCTGGTCGCCGAGTGGCTCGTCGAGTGCCAAGCGCCCGTCATGGGTGAGTCTGAGGGCCACGGCGGCGGTCATAGTCTTGGTGACGCTCGCCGCCCGGAAGGCGTCGTCCGGCCGCAGCGCACGGCTCTTCCCCCGGGCCAGCTGTCCGGCCGCGCCGCCCCAGGCGAGGCCGGCGCGGGGCGCCTCGATCGAGGCCAGGGCACCCGGGGCGCCGGCCGCGACCTGCGCCTCGACCGCAGCCTGGAGGCGCGCGGACACAGCGACATCCGTCAACGTTCTCCTCTCCGCGGGACGACTCCGGCGGATCTCTTATATAGCTGCTCGTGGGCGAAGCAAGGAGCGCAACGCCCAGCTGCATCCTCGTCAGCGGGTGAGCGGCCCACGACCCGAAGATGATGCTGACCCTGCTCGCCGACCCCCGCGGTGGGCGAGCGCTGATCGCGGAGAATCGAGCGCCGCTGCAGCGACAACGTCGCCCTGCGGTAATCACGGCCAATCAGGCCCCCGACCATGCCATAATCGATCGTTGCGGGTCCGCCATTAGAAGGTGGCAGTGCGCGCGGCGCGCCGGAACCGCACGGACCTCAGCCACTCTGCTCAGTGTGCCTTTTCGAGGACAAGCCGGTAGTGGTCGAGCAGCTCTCTCTCGAAGCAGACGCCGTTAGCGCTCACGCCCGAGGTAAACGCGAGCCGAAAGTCGGCGCTGGTGAGCCAGCGGGGAAGCAGCTGCAGCTTGAGCAGGGTCTTTTTTAGGCTTGGTGCGGCGAACCGCTTCCGCCACTGGCGGATGGTCTCGATGTAGTCGAGCCGGCCGCTGGCGCTTGACACCAGGCGAAAGTGGGGCTCGGCGCAGCGGATGATCTGCTCCTGGCCGTAGGGAAGGAAGGAGCCCGGGAACTGGCGTCCCAGGAGGGCGAGGCACCACGCGTCGGAGTCCCGCGGGGCGTCGATGTCGATCCGGTCCACCGGGATCATGTTGCGCCCGAACACCATCGTCTGCAGGTAGAACCGGCCGCCTTCGGGCAGCAGGCTCGCGACCCGGGCAAAGAGCCCGCGGTAGATCTCGTCCTGGCGTCCGGCCCGGTGCTCTCCGGGAGAGCAGAAATGTTCGAAGGCGCCGAGGCTTGCCACGGCGTCGAAGGGCCCGAAGCTCGCCCGGGTGACCTCCCGCGCATCGTGGAGGTGGACGTCGAGGCCGTGCCGCCGGCACGACGCCGCCTGCGCGGAGGATAGGGTTACCCCGACCCCGGTACCGCCCCGCCCGCGGACGAAGTCAAGGAGCGGACCCCAGCCGCAGCCCAGGTCGAGCACGCGCCGGCCGGGCCCGATCCCGATCTGCTCGGCCACGTAGGCGTGCTTGCGCCGCTGAGCCTCTTCCAAGCTCAGCGTGAACTCACCGTCGTACTTGGCTCCGCTGAAGTCTGCGAGCTCTCCCAGGCTGAGCCGGAAGATGCGGTCGATCAGCGAATAGGTGAACTCGAGGTCGTCGCGGTCGGCCATAGCGTGGATCGAGAGCGGCCGAGCCGGCGCGCCTCCCCGAAGGTCACGAGCCGCCCACGATCCTCGTCCCAGAGCTTGAGCCGCACGGCGCGCAGGCCATCCCACAGAGACAGGGTGGGCACGTGGTGGAAGATCGGGTTCTCAGCGTGGGCGCGACCCAGGTTGTAGTTGGGGATTCGGGTGCTGAGGTGGTGCACGTGGTGCAACCCGATGTTGCCCGTGAAGAACTGGAGCAGCTTGGGCAGCCGCAGGTGGCTGCTGCCCCGCAGCGCTGCGTCGGCGTAGCTCCAGTGCTCCGAGCTCTGCCAGTAGGTGTCCTCGAACTGGTGCTGGACGTAGAAGAGCCACACGCCCGCCGAGCCGGCCAGGAGGGCGGTTGGCCACTGGACGAGCAGGTACGCGCGCCAGCCCACGAGCCACCACAGCGCGGCGACGAGAACCGCGAGCGCGACGTTCGTCCCGATCACGCTGCGGCGGATACGGGGACGGGCCGTGCGGGAGACCAAGCGTGGCTGTAGCACCATCGCGTAGATCGGCCCGAGCCCGAACATCACCAGTGGATTGCGAAACAGGCGATACGCAAGCCGCGACGGCCACCGCGAGGCCTCGTACTCGGCGACGGTCAGCGTGAGGACGTCCCCGACCCCCCGCCGGTCCAGGTCGCCGGCGGTGGCGTGGTGGACCGCGTGACTGTGTCGCCAGCTGTGAAACGGCGAATAGACGAGCAACCCCAAGACGACGCCCAACCAGATGTTGGCGCGCTTGGCTGGCAGGAACGAGCCGTGAGCACAGTCGTGGAAGACGATGTACGTCCGCAGCAGAAACCCCGAAGCGGGGACCGCCACGGCGAGGACGAGGAGGTAAGAGACGTCCACCGCCAGGTACATCAGCACCGAGAGCCCCAGGTAGGGAACGACCGACGTCGCGAGATCCAGCAGGCTGCGGCCCACCCGCGGCCGGACATACGGCCCGAGGGCATCGCGCCAGCAGGGACGCTCCCTGGAGGGCCTCGCGCTCCGGGTATCGCCCATCGCCGTGGTCGTCTTACGGTCTGAGCGAGCGATCTCCCCTCCCTTGGGGCCGACGACAGCGCGCCGGTACACCTGGCGCCGACTCCCTCGAACCGAGACCACCATACCCGCGTGGTCGAATACGGGTCAGTCATGCCTCGCTCCCGCAGATAGCCCGGAGCCCACAGCGCGACCAACCCAGAGCGTCGCTTGCCCATGAAAGCGTGACCGTGGGAGGGGGTCGGGGCCGGGCTCGGCAGGAGCGTGGCTACGTCGGGACGGGGCGCGCGTCAGGCGTCCTGTTCGGCGCGCTCGAGCCTGCGCCTCGCCTCCTGACCGCGTCCTCCCCGGGGATGCCCGTGTCGACGTCGGGCGTGCGCTCGCGCTCCCTCCTGCTCGGCCGCGGCACGGCGGAACGCCTCCTCGAGCTCGGCGTCGGGTCGCCCGCTCGGGTGGCGCCCTCGCTCCTCCTCCACGGCGCGGTCGGGCCTGCTCGCCGACCGTGAAGCGGACCTGGCCGCCCTCGACCTCTGCGAGGAACAGCCGATCGGAAATCGCAGCGAGGCGGCGTGGAAGGCGCACCTGGAGCGCGTCGCCGCCCGCAACGACCGGGCGCGCAAGGAGGGCAGGGCCCGCCGCCAGGCCGAGGAGCGCGAGAAAGACCGGGCGCGGCTTGAGTGGGAGCGACGTCAGATGGCCCCCCTGGTCGGCAAGCGCGACCGCCCTTAGCTGACTCGATCTCAGCGGCGCTTCGGCCGGCGTCCCGTGGTGAGCGCTCAGCCGTAGCGGGCCCGTGCGGCCGCGTCCGTGCTCGGGGCGCGGGCGCAGCGGGTTTGCGGCGCGTTCATCGGCGGTAGAACGCCGCGCGAGAGGGGGCTTCCGTCCTCGTGGTCGCAACGATCGGACCATGAGGGTCGATCGGCGAGGGAGACGGGGGCATCTCTAACGCCCCTCCGGCGGGTGGTTCAGGACCGAGCCCCCACCTGCACTCGCCCGCCCGCGTCCTCGAGCGCCTCCTCGAGGAGATCCATCCCGAGCACGACTGGATCGTCACGGTCAGGGAGGGGGACGTGCGATCGGCATGGGGACTCCGCCGCCGCGGTAGGAACGAGCCAGCCCGGCACCGCTTGCTCGATCCGCGTCACTCGGCTCGAGAAAGGCACGTTCCACGATGGGAGGTTCTCGACCCACTCCGACGCTCGAGGGCGTATCGGAGAACGGCTGGCAATCCCTGGGGAGCAGTCCCGCCCGGGATGCGGCGCTTGCGGGTGGAAACTCGGGACTCGTTTATGGTGGCGCCGTTGGCTCGCGCATCTGCAATGGAACAGCTGCCTGAGCTTGACAGCGACACGCCCCGGGCGGGGTGGTACGAGCCTTTGGATTGGGTTCTCGTGCGATCCCCGCTGCTGCCTATCAAGCGCTACCTGGAGCTCGAGGGCGGGAGCCAGCCGGGGCACGAGGCGGAGCTTCCGCGGGCGGTGCGCGATCCGGTGGTACGGCGGGCGATAGCCGTCGCTTCCCAGTCGCTCTTCGGACAGCTGGCTCGTCCGCCGTCCCGTCCGTCCGCGTTGCGTCGCTGGCGGCTGGCCCTGCTGCGCTACCTCATCCGCATGTCCACGCGCCCCACGCCCTACGGCTTGAGCGCGGCCGTATCGCTCGCGCGATTGGGCGAAGAGACCGACCTCGAGCTCGGCTCCGAAGAGGTCGTGCGGGCCCACCTCGACATGGGTCTGCTCGCCGCGCTGATCGACGAGCTCGAGGGCCGTCCGGAGGTCGTGCGCGAACTCCAGCTCGAAACCCACCCGACGGTCACCGTGCGGGCCGGCAGGGCCTTCCTGCCCGAGCGGCTTGGCTGCGGCAGCGGCGCGTTCGAGGTATCCGTGCGTGCGAGCCGCCCGGTGCTTAAGGCGCTCGAGCTATGCCGAGGGGCTCCGACGCCGTTCCCGGAGCTGGCCGGAGCGCTCCTGGAGGACTTCCCGAACGCCGGACCGCGGATCGAGGAGCTCATCCACACCCTCTTGCTGGAAGGACTGCTCGTGAGCGAGCTTCGGCCCCCTCTGACCCGCGGCGATCCGGCGCGCTACCTCCTCTCGAGGCTGGACCGGCTCGCCCCTGCCCGCGCCGAGCGGGACCGGCTCTCCGCGGCCATCACGGCGTGCGAGCGCTGGGAGCTCCTGGATGCCGCGGACGGGGCCGAGGAGTTTCCCGTCCTCCTTGCCACCGCGCGCACGGTCGCGACGGCGCCTCCCGACGGGGCGCCCGTGCGCGTGGACATGATGAGGCCGCTCGCCGGCGAGCGAATCGCCCGCGCGGTGGGCGAGGAGGCCGCACGAGCCGCCGAGCTGCAGCTCCGCCTATCGCCGCTTCACTCGGGCTCGGCCACCCTCAACTCCTACCGCGACCGTTTCGTCGAGCGCTATCCCCCGCCCACCGAGGTTCCGCTCATGGAGCTCATTCAACCGGACATCGGGCTCGGGCCGGTGGAGCTGCGCGGGGACGCCGCCGCAGACCGCCCGGTCGTGGAGGAAACCCAACGTCGCGACCGGCGGCTCCTCGAGATCGCGACAACGGCCCTTCGCGCCGGTGAGCTCTCGGTCGAGCTCGGTCCCGATCTGATCGCGGACCTCGAGACCGGCCCGTCCGCGGAGGCGCTGCCTCCGACTGTCGAGCTCGCGGTCTTCGTGGCCGCCCGCTCCCGTGACGCAGTCGACGCGGGGGATTTCCGCGTGGTCGTGTCGCCGATGGTCGGTTCCCATGGCGCAGGACGGATTCTCGGTCGGTTCGCCTACCTCTTCGATGGACACGGCGAGCGCGCGATGGGTGAGGCCGCGCGGCGGCAAGAGGCGGGCGCGCGCGAATCGGTCTGGGCGGAGCTCGTCTACTGCCCCGAGCGAGTCTGGCTGAGCAACGTGATGATCCGGCCGGGGACTCGGAGCCACGAGATCGCGGTGGGTGTCTCGCCCGGGGTGCCGCGGGAGGGCGTGATACCGGTCGACGAGCTCGTGGTCGGAGTGCGTGAGAACGCGTTCTACCTGCGCTGGCCGAAGGGCGGGAGGTACGTCGATGTCTGCGAGGGTCACATGCTGAACCCCGCGACCGCACCCTCTGTGTGCGCGTTCCTGGCCCAGATG
>DASQXU010000069.1:0-3430 GCA_035639555.1 Thermoleophilaceae bacterium | reverse complement strand
CCCCGGCGCTGCACGAGCGCCTGCATCGTGGAGAACGTCGACGAGGAGGGTCGCCCGGTGGCCGCCGGGGAGGTCGGCTCTCGCCTGCCGGTCACCAACCTGTTCAACCGGGCGCTGCCCCCTCATCCGCTTCGAGGTGAGCGACCTCGTGGCCCTCGAGCCCGAGCCCTGCCCGTGCGGGCGCAGCCTCCTGCGCGTGCGCTCGCTCGCCGGGCGGGCCGAGGAGGTGCTGCGAGTGCGCGGCGTGAGCGTCCACCCGCTCGAGTTCGTCGTCGTGACCGCCGACCCCGACGTCCGCGAGTTCCAGGTCGTCCAGCGGGGCGACGCCCTGCGGCTACGGGTTGCCCTGCGCGAGGGCGCCGTGCGAGCTCCGGAGCGCCTGCGCGAGCGGCTGGCGTCCCGGCTGGAGGCGCTCGGGGTGGCGCACCCGTGGGTCGAGGTGGAGCGGGTGGAGGCGCTCGAGCGGGGCGAAGGCGGCAAGCTGACGCTGATCGTGCCCGACCGCGAGGCTCGCTCGCCGGGCCCGGCCCGGGTGGCGGGATGAGCCGCCTGTCCTAGCGCCGCCCCTTGCCCCTCCGCGGGTAGTCGTCCTCGCCGCCCCTGAGCTGATCTGTCCCGATCGGCGGATGGGGCTCGCTCGTGGACGGGGCGTTCGGCGCCCGGGGCCGCGCCTCGTCGCCCTCCTCGTCCGGCGCGCGGGGATCGGGGCGCCGCTCGTAGGGATCGGGCCACTCGGTCGGATCGGGCTCCGACACCGGATTGTTCAGCGCATGGTGCGGCTCCTCCTCGCCGGTGCGGTCGCCGGGGTCACGGCCCGGCGGCTCGTCGATCCCGCTCGGCGGCTGGTCGGGCTCGTCTCGTCGCTCCTCGGGGGTCACGAGCCCTCGCCCTCTTCCCCGCCGAGCGGCGCGGGGGAGCGCCCCTCGCCCTTCGCGGCCGATTCCGCCGGCGAGGGCTCGGCCTCCGGCGGCGTCTCCTCATCGCTCGTCACCTTCGCCTCCTGGCGCGGCGTGGCCCGCTTCGGCGAGGGCCGGGTGCGCCGCTGCGTACGGTGGCCAGCCGGCGAGTCGGTCCGGGTGGGCGCTGGGGTCTTCGGCAGGTGGAGCAGGTTCTCGACGTCCCTCACCTCGGGGACGGAGCGCACCGCCTCCTCGATCTTCTTCAGCTGCTCGGGGTTCTTGACCTCGCCGCGGAGCTGGACCACGCCGTCGACCGCGTTCACGTCGACCGAGCCCTTCGGCGCGTCGGCGTCGCGGAAGACGACGGTCTCGACCTTGCGGGTCAGGGTCACGTCGTCCATGCCCGGCTTCGGGGCGGCTCGCGCCTGGCGAGCGCGCTGCACCATCCCGTAGGCGTCGCTGCCCAGCCGGCGGCCGAGCCTGAAGAGCTGCTTCGAGGTCCCGCGGACGAGGCCCATCCCCTGGTCGACGATCTGCTTGCGCGAAGCCATCTGTCCTCCTTGTTCTCGCCCTCGGGTCACGGCTTCCCAGCCTGGCGCAGGCGAAACTCGGGTCCCTACGGCGGCAGAGCGGAGCTGGCCGGCTCCGCGGCGGCCGGGTCCTCGAGCAGCTCCAGGGCGGCCCGCACCACCTCACCGGGCTCGACCATCCGCAGGCAGCGGTGGTGTCCCTCCGGGCAGACGCTGCGGTAGCACCAGCGGCAGGGGACCCAGTGGTAGAGGACACGGGCCGGAACCCCCCAGGGCGGATGCTGGGGGTTGGTCAGGGCGTAGAGGTCGACCACCGGCGTCCCCACGGCCGCCGCCACGTGGACGGGCCCGGTGTTGCCCGCGACGAGCAGGCGCGAGCGCTCGAGCAGAGCCGCCAGGTCCGGGAGGGCCAGCCGCCCGGCCACATTCACCACGGGGGGCCCTACCGCGCCGGCGATTCGCCGGGCGAGCGCGACCTCCGAGCCGTCGCCGGTGAGCACGACGCGTACGCGGCGCCTCTCCGCGAGCGCCCGCGCCGCCTCGGTCCAGCGCTCCTCGGGGTAGCGCCGGGACGGGGCGCTCGCCCCTGGGTGCAGGACGAGGAACGGCGCGTGCGGGTCGATGTCTTCGGCGCGGAGCAGCTCGTCGACGCGGCGGCGCGCGCCAGCGGGGACGCGTAGCGACAGGCGCTCGTCGCCGGTGACCGCACCGACCGCGGCCACGAGGTCGAGCTGGCGGCGCACCTCGTGCCGGACGCCGCCTTCGGGCTCCCGCTCGGGGACCCAGTCGCTCAGCAGGTCGTACGGGTTCTCCCGGCAGTGCGCAAGCCGGAGCGGGATGCCGGCCATCCGGCAGAGCAGCGCGGCCGGAAGTGGGCTCTGGCTGTAGACCGTGAAGATCGCGGCCGCGTCGAAGCGGCCGGCGGCAAGCCGGTCGACCATGGCGAGGTCGCGGCCCGCCTCGCCGCCGCCCGGCTTCGTCCACGGCGCGTCATAGGCGATCGCCTCGTCCACCTCCGGGAGCAGCGGGGCCAGCTCCGCACCGGCCGCGGAGGTGAGAAGCGTGATGCTCCGCCCGCCGGCTCGCAGGGCCCGCATCGCCGCCGTCGTCATCAGCACATCGCCCATCGCGTCGACGCGCACGCAGAGCACCCGCCGGGCCGCGCGCCAGGCGGCGGCGCCTGGGCCCTCCTGAGGGCGATTTGGCGTCCTGAAGCTTGAAACGCTCAAGTGTTTGGTGCCTTTCTATCCGGGTAGCGAGCCGCTGAAAAGCGAAGATGCTCGCCCCGCGGGACCCGGCCGCGGGACCCGGGGCAAGCCAGAGTCTGGATGTTGGGGGACGTCCGGCGGTCGTGGGGCCGCCGGGCCGACCGTCCAAGCTAAGCGAGGAGGTGAGGGCTTGGGGAGCCGGATCCTCGGCATCAACGCCGTGTTCCACGATCCTGCGGCCGCGCTGGTCGTGGACGGGCGGGTCGTGGCCGCCGCCGAGGAGGAGCGCTTCAGCCGCCGCAAGCACGGGAAGCCGCCGGTTGCGTTCTCTACCTGGGAGCTGCCCGAGGCCGCGGCGCGCTGGTGCCTTCAAGAGGGCGGGATCGAGCCCTCGGAGCTCGACGCCGTCCCCTACTCGTACGACCCGTCGCTCGCCCCGGCGGTGGACGGCAACGTCACCGCCGAGAACTGGGAGCCGCTTCGCACCCTCTACGTGCACCGGGCCCCGCTGTTCCTACGCACGGCCTTGCCCGGGCTCGACCCGGCGCGCGTGCGGTTCGTGGCCCACCACGCGGCTCACGCCGCCTCGGCCTACCTGGCCGCCCCCGAGCGCTTCCGAAGCTGCGCCGTGCTGGTCGTCGACGGCCGGGGAGAGTCGGCGTCGCACCTGGCCGGCCACGCCCGCAACGGATGCCTCGAGACGCTCGCCGTGCAGAGCCTCCCGCACTCGCTCGGGCTCGTCTACGAGTCGCTGACCGAGCACCTCGGCTTCCGGCGCGCCTCGGACGAGTAC
>DASQXU010000068.1:0-18413 GCA_035639555.1 Thermoleophilaceae bacterium | reverse complement strand
CGCGGACGGGCCCCGATGCTCGACCTCACGATCTTCCGCAACCGCATGTTCGCCGCCGCCACGGCGGCCGCGTTCATCAACGGGCTCTCGCGCTTCGCGCTGCTGTTCGTGTTCGTCTTCTACTTCCAGGGGGTGAAGGGTGACGACCCGATCACGGCCGGCATCAAGCTCACCCCGATGGCGCTCGGGATGCTCGTCGCCTCGCCGCTCGCCGGGGTCTGGGCCGACCGGCACGGCTCGCGAGCGCTGGCGGCGCTCGGCATGGTGGTTAGCGCCGCCGCCCTGGCACTGATGACCACCCTCGGCGTGCACAGCCCGTACTGGCAGAGCACCCTCTGGCTGTTCCTCGTCGGGGTGGGCTCGGGGATGTTCAACTCGCCGAACACCGCGGCGATGATGGGAACGGTCCCCGCCCACCGTCGCGGCATCGCCGCCGGCGCCCGCACGATGCTCCAGAACACGGGCGCGGTGATCTCGATCGCGTTCGTGATCGCCATCGTCACCGCGGCCGTCCCGAAGCCCGTGTTGTTCCGGATCTTCTCCGGACTCGCCAAGGGCCTCTCCGACGCAAAGCTCGAGCCGTTCATCCACAACATGCACACCGCGCTGTGGGTGCTGGCCGCCACCTCGCTCCTGGGCGCCGCGGTCTCGCTGCTGCGGCCGGGCCACCGGGCGGAGCCGCGTGACGAGGCCATGAGGGCCGGGCAGGCGGTGGCCGTCGAGGAGGCGGCCTCATGACCTCGCGGCGGCTTCGGATCGGCGAGGTGGCCGAGCTCACGGGGACCACCCCGCGCACGATCCGCTACTACGAGGAAGTTGGGCTGCTGCCGGTGGCGCCCGGCCGCGAGCGAGGCGCTCACCGACTCTACGACGCCGAGGACGTCGAGCGCCTGCGCGAGCTCCTCAGCTTGAAGGAGCTGCTCGGCCTCTCGCTCGAGGAACTCCGCGAGCTCGTGGCCGCCGAGAGCGCGCGGGCCGAGCTGCGCGAGGAGTGGCAAAGCGGCGACCCCGACCCGGTCCGCCGCCGGCAGATCCTCGAGGAGTCCCTCTCTCACATCGCGCGCCAGCTCGAGTTGATCCGTCGCCGCCGGGAGCAGATCGAACGGCTCGAGGGCGAGCTCGTCGCCAAGCGCCGGCGGGTGCGAGAGCTGCTGCGCGAGCTCGAGCGGGAGCCCTCGACCTCGCCGCGCTGACCCCCGCGCTCGGCGCCGCCCAGGGTTAGCCCCGCGCCGGCCAAGGCTGCCTCGCCCCGACGAGCAGGCCCAGGGCGACTACGACCGGCAGGGCCAGCCCGACCAGGCTCGCGACGTTGTCGGCGGTCGAGTAGTGCCCGGTGGTCGTCACGTGGTAGGCGAGGTGGGGGATCGATGCGGCCAGGAAGGCCCACGCCGTCGCCTGCACGAGGCGCCGCTCCATCCAAACCGCGGCGAGTGCGGCGAGCGCCGCGAGCCCCAAGCTGGCGGCGCCGAAGTCACGCTCCAGGTGCTCGTTGTAGGGGGGGAGGGCGGAGACCCAGTGGGAGGGACCGCTGGGGAAAGAGTCGTAGAAGCCCTTCGGAGCGACCAGTATCCAGATCGCCACGTAGGCGGTGGTGATTGACAGGTACCAGAGCCCGGCGCGGAGAGCCCGGCTCCGGCGGTCGAGGCCGCTCATCGCTCCTCCTCGGTGCCGTTTGCCAAAGCCATGCAGCTGTCGACGAACACCTTGACGAAGCGCTCGCCATCCACTGCGGCCGGGAGCCGCCCGAGGCTTACCCGATCGGTCCGGGGCTCAACGCCCGTGGGCGGGCGCGAGCACCGCGGTCGCCGCCGCCAGCTCGCGGTCGTGGGTGAGCGAGATCAGCGGAACGACGCCGAGCTCACTCGCCCGGGCGGCGGCCGCGCCCTGAAGCCGCACCGCCGGCGCGGTCGCGGTGGCGACGACCTCCACGTCGCTGAAGCTCCACCCGGGCAGGGCGAGCGCCTTGGCCACCGCCTCCTTGGCGCAGAAGCGAGCGGCGAGATGGGCGCCCGGGCGGCCACGGGCGCGGGCGTAGTCCCGTTCGGCCGGGGTGAACAGGCGGTCCGCGAGGCGGGGGCGGCGGCGTAGCGCCTGCTCGAGCCGATCGATGGCGATGAGGTCGAGGCCAACCCCGCCTGGGACCGGCGCCCCTGCCATGGTCAGCTTGGGACCGGCGTCGCGTCCGGCGTGCCGTCCACCCGCTGGGCCACGGCGTGGAAGCCGCCGTCGACGTGGAGTATCTCGCCGCTGATCGCCCGGGCGGCGTCGGAGAGCAGGAAGCAGACCGCGTCGGCGACCGGTCGGGCGTCGGTGACGTCCCAGCCGAGCGGAGCGCCGCTCCGCCAGGCGCTGGCCAGCGACGCGAAGCCCGGGATGCCGCCGGCCGCCGGTGTCTCGATCGGCCCGGCCGAGACCAGGTTCACCCGGATCCCGCGCGGCCCCAGGTCCCGGGCGAGGTAGCGGGCGACCGCCTCGAGCGCCGCCTTGGCCACACCCATCCAGTCGTAGGCCGGCCACGCGACCGACGCGTCGAAGTCGAGCCCGACCACGCTTCCCCGGGCGCGCTCGAGCAACGGCGCGAGGGCGGCGGCCAGGGCCTTCAGCGAGTAGGCGCTGGTGGTGAACGCGCTGGCGGCGCTGTCGGCCGGGGTGTCGAGGAAGCGTCCGCCGAGCGCGTCCTCGGGGGCGTAGGCGATCGCGTGGAGGGCGCCGTCGAGGCCGCCCCAGCGGGAGTCGAGCTCGGCCCGGACGGCGCCGAGGTCGCGGCCTGAGTTGACGTCCAGCTCGAGCACGTCGAGCTCCGCCGGCAGCCGGCGGGCGGCCCGCTCGGTGAGGCGGCGGGCGCGGCCGAAGCTGGTGAGCACGACCTCGGCCCCCTGATCGATGGCCCGCTCGGCCACCGCGAAGGCGATCGAGCGGTGGGTCATCACGCCGGTGATGACGAGGCGCTTGCCGGCGAGGCTCACAGCAGCACCGGGTCGCCGTCGGCCGCGGGCTCGAGGGCGGCCGCGCGCTCCCGACGCAGCACCACCTCGACCCGCGCCCGGGCCACGAGCTTTCCGCGCTGGTTCTGGATGCGCAGATCGTAGGACTCGAGGCCCCGCTCGTCGTCCTGGCGCTCGAGGCGTGCGTCGACCTTGATGGTGTCGCCGATCCGCACCGGGCGCTTGAACACCGCGTTCTCGATCCGGCGCAGGGCGAGCACGCGCTCGGGGTCGAAGACCAGGAGCCCGACGGCGTACGAGAGCACCATCATCCCGTGCGCCACCCGCTCCCCGAACGGCCCCCCGGCCGCCCACTGGGCGTCGGTGTGCGCCGGGTGGCGGTCCCCGGTGAGGGCGGAGAACGACACCAAGTCGGACTCGGTGATGGTGCGTCCAGGGCTCACGTCATGGCCTCCTCTGGGGCTAGGTGGACTCCGAGCTGCTCCCGCAGGGCGAGCACGAATGCGGCCGCCGCCTTCCGATGGCCGTTCGGCGAGGGGTGGAACCCGTCCTCGGCGAAGTTGGCCCGCTCGCCGCGTTCCGGATGGTCGGCGAAGTCGAGGCAGACCGCGCCGTGCCGCTGGGCGGCCTCGCGAATCGCCCGGTTGACCCGGCTCATCCCCCGCGCCACCCGCCGGCGGGAGCGGGGCCGAAGCGGGAAGTGGGCCGAGACCTCCGGGTAGGTCGCGGTGACCAGGTGGGCGGCTGGGAGCTCGCCTCGCAAGAGCGCCAGGGCATCCGAGAAGGTGGCAGCGAAGCCGTCGAGGTCCGGGCGGGTGGTCAGCAGCACGTCGTTCGCCCCGCAGATGAGCGAGACCAGGTCGGGCCGCAGGGCGAGCGCGCGCGGGAGCTGCTCGGCCACGACCTCGTCGCTCCGGGCCCGGGCCCGCGCGAGGTTGACGTACTCGGAGCCATCGAGCAGCCGGGCGACGTCGTCGGGCCAGCGGGGACCGCCGGGCTCGGTGCCGGCGGTGAACGAGTCGCCCATGGCCACGAAGCGGCGCACCTTCATCGGCGCCCCCCGAGCGTCTCGAGCGCCCAGGCGATCCGCTCGCGCGTCTCGGGGGGCTCGACCAGCTCGTCCACGAAGCCCTCACGCGCCGCCACGTCGGCGCTCACGTGGCGCTCCGCGTACTCGGCGGCCAGGCGCTCCCGCTCGCGGGCGGGGTCGGCGGCGCGGCGCAGCTCGTCGCGGTGAACGAAGGTCACGGCCTGGCGCGGCCCGACCACGCCGATCTCGGCGGTCGGCCAGGCGAGCGCGAGGTCGGCGCCCAGGTCCTTCGCGTTCATCGTGATGTAGCCGCCGCCGAACGCCTTGCGCAGGACCACGGTGAGCTTGGGCACGCGGGCCGCGGCGAACGCCCGCAGCAGCCCGGCGCCGTGCCGGATGACGCCCGATGCCTCCTGGCGGCGCCCGGGCAGGAAGCCCGGCGTGTCCACGAGCACCACGAGCGGCAGCCCCCAGGTGTCGCACGCGTTCACGAAGCGGGCCGCCTTCTCGGCCGCGGCGGCGTCGAGCACCCCGCCCAGACGGCGCGGCTGGTTGGCCACGAAGCCGACCGGCCGTCCCTCCACCCGACCGTAGGCGGTGACCACGTTGGCGGCGAACCGCGGCGAGAGCTCGAGCAGGCGCCCGCCGTCGCTCAACCTGCCGAGCACGTCTCGAACGTCGTACACCCGGCGGGACTCGGTCGGGACGGCGGCACTCGGGTCGCCCGGGAGCGGCGGCTCGGGGAGCTCGCGCGGGGGCGCCTCGCCGGCGTGGCGCGGGAGGTAGGAGAGCAGCTCGCGGGCCAGTCCCGCGCCTCCCACGTCGCCGTCGGCGACCAGCTGGCAGACCCCGTTGCGCGAGTGCACCGCAGGGCCGCCGAGCTCCTCCTTCGAGATCTGCTCGCCCATGACCTCCCGGACGACGTCGGGGCCGGTCAGGAACATCTGGGCGGCGTCGGTCATGACCACGAAGTCGGTCAGCGCCGGCGAGTAGCTCGCACCCCCCGCCGAGGTGCCGCACACGACCGTGACCTGCGGCACCCGCCCGGAGAGCGCGACGTTCTCCCGGAAGATCCGCCCGTAGCCGCCGAGCGCCGCGGTGCCCTCGTCCATACGCGCGCCGGCGGACTCCACGAAGGCGACCACCGGCGCGCCGGAGTCGCCGGCCAGACGCAGGACGCGCACGATCGTGTCGGCCTGCGCGCTGCCGAGCGACCCGCCCATGAACGAGCGGTCCTGGGCGTAGCAGAAGACCGCTCGCCCGGCGACCAGGCCGGCGCCGGCCACCACCCCGTCGCCCGGCACGCTGCGCCGGGCGTCGCGCCGCACCGCGGTGCGGAGCAGGCGCAGCGTGCCGGGGTCGCACAGCGCCTCGAGGCGCTCGAGCGGGCTGAGCCGCTCGGGGGCCTCGACGGTCGCCGGCGCCGTGGCGGCGAGGGCCAGCTTCACGCTCCCTCCACGCAGAGGACCGCGTTGTGGCCCCCGAACCCGAACGAGTTCGAGATCGCCACGAGCGGCCGGCCGTTCCGGGCGAGCGGGCGCGCCTCCCTGGGCACGAAGTCGAGATCGAGGCCGTCGTCGGGCTCCTCGAGCCCGAGCGTGGGCGGGGCGACCGCGCGCTCGAGCGCGAGCACGGTCGCCACCGCCTCCACCGCGCCGGCCGCCCCGAGCAGGTGGCCGATGGCCGACTTGAGCGAGGAGACCGGAATCTCGCGCGCCCGCGGTCCGAGCGCGCGCTTGAGCGCCTCGACCTCGGCGGGGTCGTTCAGTGGCGTGGAGGTCCCGTGGGCGTTCACGTAGTCGACCTCGGCCGGGTCACGGCCGGCGTCGGACAGGGCGAGGGCGATCGCCCGGGCCGCCCCGTCCCCCGATGGCTCCGGAGCGGTCAGGTGGTGGGCGTCGGCGGTCGCGCCGTACCCGGTCAGGAAGCCGAGCGGCCTGGCTCCGCGCTCGGCCGCCCGCTCGGCGTCCTCGAGCACGAGGACGCCGGCCCCCTCGCCCATCACGAAGCCGTCGCGGCGGCGGTCGAACGGGCGAGAGGCGCCGCTCGCCGAGGTCGCGCCCATGCCCTCGAAGGCCGCCTTGGCCAGCGGCGTGATGCCGGCCTCCGAGCCGCCGACGACGCAGGCCGCGGCGTCGCCGTGCTGGACCATGCGCATCCCGGCCCCGACCGCGTGGGCGCCGGCGGCGCACGCCGACACCGTCCCGTAGCAGGGGCCCTTGAGGCCGTGGCGCATCGCGACCACCCCCGACGCGGCGTTGGCCATCATCAGCGGCACGGCGAGCGGGGAGAGCGCGTCGGCGCCCCGCTCGCGCAGGACGTCGTGCTGGCTCTCGATAGTCGAGATCCCGCCGATCCCGGTGCCGATCAGGCAGCCGACCCGGTCGGGCTCGAAGGGGACGCCGTCCTCCCAGCCGGCCTGGGCGAGGGCCTCCTGGGAGGCGACCATCGCGAACTGGGTGAAGCGATCGGCGCGCCGCACGTCCTTGCGCGAGAGGTGCTCCTCGGGCACGAAGTCCGAGCAGCGGGCGACGCCGGCCTCGATCCCGCAGCCGCCGGCCGCCCAGCGCTCGAACAGCGCCGGCGCGCCCACGCCGAGCGGCGTGACCGCCCCCACGCCGGTGACGGCGACGCGCCGGGTCATGACCCCGCGCGCTCGGCCACGAAGTCGATCGCCTGCCCGACGGTGCGGAGGTCCTTCATGTCCTCCTCGCGCATCTGGACGCCGTACTCCTCCTCGACGATCTGCGCCATCTCGACGAGGTCGAGCGAGTCCACGTCGAGCGACTCGAACGTCGCGTCGGGGGTGATCTCGTCGCGCTCGGCGCCGAAGCTCACGAGCGCCTCCACGACGCGCTCCTGGATCTGGTCCTTGGTGACCGTGGTCGGCACTGCTCCTCCTTTCAGGCGGTCAAGCCGCCGTCGACTGTCAGGGTCGTCCCGGTGACGTACGAGGCCTCGTCCGAGGCCAGGAAGCTCACGCAGGCCGCGACCTCTTCGGGCGTCCCGGCTCGGCGAGCGGGGACGGCGGCCAGCAGGCCGTCCCCCACCCCGGCCGTCAACTCCGTCTCGACCAGCCCGGGCGCGACCGCGTTCACCGTCACCGAGCGCCGCGCCACCTCGGCGGCCACGGTGCGGGTGAACGCTATGAGCCCGGCCTTGGACGCGGCATAGTTGGCCTGCCCGGGGTTGGCGCGCTGCCCGACCACCGAGGCGACGTTGACGACGCGCCCGTAGCGGGCACGGATCATGCCGCGCAGCGCCCGGCGGGTCAGGCGAAAGGCGGCCGAGAGGTTCGTCTCGAGCACTTGCTGCCAGGCGTCGTCCTCGATCTGGGGCGATAGGGCGTCGGCGCGCATCCCGGCGTTGTTGACGAGGACGAGCACGGTGCCGAAGCGCTGCTCGAGCGCCGTGAAGAGCTCGTCGGCCGCCTCGGGCCGCGCTACGTCGGCTTGGAGGGCCACCGCGCGGCCGCCGGCGGCCTCGATCTCGTCTACCACGCGCTCCGCGCCCTCGGCGTGGGCGCGGTAGTTGACGCCGACCGGCCAGCCCTCGGCGGCCAGCCGGCGGGCGATCGCGGCGCCGATTCCGCGCGAGGCGCCGGTCACCAGCGCGCTGCCCTCCGGGCGCCCGTTCACACCCACTCCACCACCCCCGCTCCGAAGGCGAGGCCCGCGCCGAAGGCGGCCAGCAGCGCCCGGGTCCCCGGGCGCAGGCGCCCGTCGGCCTCCGCCTCGGCCAGCGCGATCGGGATGCTCGCCGCCGAGGTGTTCCCATAGCGCGCGATGCAGTCCAGGACGCGCTCGGGAGGGAGCCCGAGCCGGTCCCCGACGGCGGCGGTGATGCGCGCGTTGGCCTGGTGGTAGACGAAGAGATCGATGTCGTCGAGCCCGAGCTCGGCGGCGTCGAGGGCCTCGAGCGTGCACTGCGACATCCGGGCGACCGCCGCCCGGAACGTGTCCTGGCCCCGCATCCGGAGCAGCCGCTCGTCGTGGGTGGCGGTGATGTACCCGGCGTGCGCGCCGTCGGCGCGCAGCACCACCGGCCCGATCCGCCCGGCTCCGCCCGGGGTGACCACCGCCGCCCCGGCGCCGTCGCCGAACAGGGCGGCGGTGCGCCGGTCGTCGCGGTCGACGACCCGGCTCATGAGCTCTGCGCCGATCACGAGCACCGCGTCCGCCCGACCGACCTCGACCTGCGAGGCGGCCAGCCCGAGGCCGGAGAGGAAGCCGGTGCAGGCGGCGCCGAGATCGAGCGCGCCCGCCTTCGAGGCGCCGAGCCGGTCGGCCACCAGCGGAGCCGCGTTGGGGAGCAGCCGGTCGGCGGTGAAGGTCGCCACCAGGACGAGGTCGAGCTCGCCGGCGTCTACCCGCGCCCGCTCGAGCGCCGAGACGCCGGCGGCGGCCGCCAGGTCGGTCAGGGTCAACTCCGACCCGGCACGGCGGCGCTCGAGCACGCCGGTGCGGGCGACGATCCATCGCTCGTCCACCCCGAGGTGGGCGGCGATCGGGGCGTTGGTCACCACCTCGGCCGGGAGGGCGGTGGCGATCCCGGCCACCCCCGCCCCGCGCAGGCTCGCGGCCGGCGTGCGCGGCTCGAGCTGCGGCGCGCTATGCACGCGCGGCCTCCGGCGCGAGCGCCTCGACGTCCCCGAGGGAGCGCCGGACGAGGCCGGACAGGACCCGGCCGGGGCCGGTCTCGACGAACCGCCGCACGCCGGCGGCGTGCAACGCCCGCATCACCTCGAGCCAGCGAACCGGGCGCACGAGGGCCTCGGCCAGGCGTGCGCGCACGTCGTCGAACGGCGCGGCGGTCACGCAGGAGAGCACCGGGATACGCGGGCGACCCACGTCGATCGCCTCGAGGACCGCGCGGAACTCCGGCAGCACCGGCTCGAGGAGCGGCGAGTGGAAGGCCCCGCGGACCGGCAGCCGCTTGACCCGCAGGCCGGACTCGCGGGCCACCCGCTCGACCGCGCCGAGCACGTCCTCCGGGGCCGAGAGGACGACCTGGTCGGGCGCGTTGTCGTTCGCCACGCACGCCCCGGCGCGGTCCGCCACCTCGGCGGCCTCCGATGCGCCCGCCCGCAGCGCGACCATGCCGCCGTCCGCCCGCTCGGATGCGAGCTGCATGAGCCGGCCGCGCTCGGCGACCACCCGTAGCCCGTCCTCCTCGCTCAGCGCCCCTGCGGCGGCCAGCGCAGCGATCTCGCCTAGCGAGTGGCCGGCGTAGAAGGCGGCCTCCGGGCGCCCCAGGCGCTCGAAGCCGGCAAGGCTCGCGCTGTAGATCGCCGGCTGGTCGAAACGCGTTCCCTGCCCGACCCGCTCGAACGGGTCCTCCCCAACCATCTCCTGGGCGAGCTCGAGGAGGTCGGGTCGCTCGCGCTCAACCGCTTCCCGCATGTCGGCCGTCTGGCTTCCCTGGCCGGGGAAGAGCACGGCAAGTTGCTCGGTGCGAGCCATCGCCCGGGGGTAACCCGTGCGCCCCGACCGGATGCACGGCGTGCGCTCCAACCCCCCGCCCGGGGGGTGCGCGGCGGACGCCTGGGGGGTTCAGCCGCTCAGCCCGAGCCGCTCGGCGCGGCGCACGGCCTCGGCGCGGTTCCGCACGCCGAGCTTGCGGTAGAGCGCGCTCGTGTGCTCCTTGACCGTGTGGGGGGAGAGGTAGAGGCGCTCGGCGATCTCGCGGTTGGTCGCCCCCGACGCCATCAGCGAGAGCACCTCGCGCTCGCGGCCGGACAGCGGGGCCTCCTGGTGCTCGGAGCGCGGCTCGAAGACGGTCATGCCGCGGGCGACCATGCGCACGGCCATCGCGATCTCCTCGGCCGACCAGTCCTTCGAGACGAAGCCCGCGGCGCCGGCCGCTTTCGCGGCCTGCGGCGAGATCCAGCCCGCGCCCGAGATCAGCAGCACGCGGGTGGTAGGGCAGGCGCGCCGAAGCGCCTCACACAGCTCCGCGCCCGAGTCCTTCCCGACGAACAGGTCGACGAGCGCCACGTGCGGTCGGTAGCGGCCGGCCAGCTCGAGCGCCTCCTCGCTGGTGCGCGCGCTCAGGCAGCGCTCGACCCACGGCTGCTCGGTGAGCAGGAGCCGGAACCCCCAGTGGACGACCTCGTGGTCGTCCACGACGAGCACTCGGATGCCGGTGGTCGCCGCCATCAGGCCGGCACCACCAGGCGCACCCGCCAGTGATCCCCCTCCTCGGGACCGAACTCGACGACCCCGCCGCGCTGGAGAGCCTCGAACGCGGCCAGTCGCAAGCCCATCCCGGTACTGCGCGGACCCCCGACGCGGACGCCGTCGTTTCGTACCTCGAGCGTGAAGGTGCCGTCGACCCGGCTGACCCGCACCCGCACCCGCGACGGGCGCGCGTGCTTGTCCGCGTTCCGCAGCGCCTCGGCCAGGACCGACTGGGCGAGCGGTTCGAGGTCGGCGGGGAGCCGGCCATCGAGCTCCCAGGTCACGTCGAGCGGAAGCTGCTTGTAGTGCCGGCCGAGGCGCTCGAGCTCCTCGCGCAGCGTGGCCCCGGTACCGCGGATCGACGGGGCAAGCGGACGGGACAGCGCGCTCCGCAGATCGGCGAGGGCGGCGCGAATCTCCTCGGCGCTCCGCTTCCGCTCCTCGGCGCTCAGCTCGTGCTCCGAGCCCACGACGAGCGAGACGCCGAACAGCCGCTGCATCACGCGCTCGTGCACCTCCCTCGCCAGGTCGATCCGCTCCGAGAGCAGCCGCGCGCGCGCCTGTTGGCTGGTCGCGATCCGCGCCGTCGTGGCCAGGGCTGCCGTCTTGCCGACCATCCACATGGTGTGGCGCTCCTCGTCGGTGAGCGCGAAGCGCCCGCCGCCGCGGTCGGCGAAGATCACCCCGAGCCAGCGCCCGGCGGCAGCGAGCGGCGTACACGTGATCGTCGTGATCCCGGCAAAGCGCGCATAGCGCGCCGGCAGCTCCGCCTCGAGCCCCTCGGAGGCTTCCACCACGGTGTCGGCCGCCAGCGCCCTCTGGGCGATCGGCGTCTCCTCGAGCGTGCCGTAGATCTGCCGGAGGAGCGCCGGGTCGACGCCGTGGCTGCCGGCTGGCAGGACCAGCTTGCGAGCGTCGTCGTAGAGCATGAGGCCGGCGCGGCGCATCGTGGTCAGCCGGCAGAGCGCTTCGCAGCAGCGGTCGTAGAACTCTCCCCTCCCGAGCTCGGCGTCGTGGTCGAGCCCGGAGAGCAGCTCGACCAACACGTCGAGCGCCTCTACCCGCGCGGAGTAGCCGACGTGGGTCATGACTCGTCTACGCGCGACGGCCGCTGCCAGTTACGCCTCCGGCAGCCCGGAGCCGTGCAAGGAGAGCCGCAGCGCCTGATCCGAGTTCAGCCAGACCGGGCGCCGGTGGCCGCACTCCTGGCAGGCGCACTCCGCCCACGCCTCCCACTCCGCGACCCGCAGCGACCACTGCACGGCGATCGACAGGCACAGCGGGCAGGCCAGCGAGGCCCGCACGAGGCAGGGTTCGTCGTCGCCTCGAAACGAAGCGACCTCGACGCAGCGCTCCATGGCGTGAAGGATCCGGCCCGGGACGCGCCGCGCCCAAGGGAAGCGCGTGCAAACCCCCCATGTGGGGGGACGGGGGTCACCCAGGGCGGCATGCGACTGGCCCCCGGGGCTCAGTGCCACACAACTGTGTAACATAGACACGTGACGGGCACCGGCGTCCTCGGCAGCGTCCTCGCAGGCTTGCGCGGCCCCCCGCCGGACGTCTTCGCGGGCGGCGCGAAGCCGGCTGGCGGCGCCGCCCTCGACCAGGTGATCGGCGCGACCGCGGCGGCCATCATCCTGACCGGCGGGCTCGTGGCCTTCGGCGTCGCCCACCGCCGGGGGCGCACGCGGGGGCTCAGGCGCCTGGCCGACCGCGCCGCCGCCGTCTCGGGCCTCCCCTACTGGTCGGCGCTGGAGCTGGGCCTGGCGTCGGTGTCGCTGCTGGTCGCCCTGTTCGGGATGTACTGGGACGTCTCACTCCACATCGACAACGGCCGCGACCCGGGGCCGCTCGCCAACCCGGCTCACTACTTCATCCTCGCCGGGCTCTTCGGGATCTTCGCCGCGGGCTTCCTGGCGATGGTCATCGCCGAGGAGCGGCCGAGCCGGTCCGCGGTGAGGGTGGCGGGGGATTGGTACGCGCCGATCGGCGGGATCGTGTTGATGGCGTGCAGCGTCTTCGCGCTGCTCGGCTTCCCACTCGACGACATGTGGCACAGGGCGTTCGGGCAGGACGTAACCCTGTGGGGCCCCACCCACCTGATGATGATCGGCGGGGCCGGACTCTCGCTGCTCGGGCACGCCACCCTGCTCGTCGAGGGCCGTCCCGTCCGACGGCCCGGCCTCCGCGCCCGCCCGCTCTCGTCCTCGGTGGTCCGGGTCCGACAAGCGGCAGTCTTCGGCGGCCTTCTGATCGGGCTCTCGACCTTCCAGGGCGAGTTCGACTTCGGCGTCCCCCAGTCCCAGCTCTACTTCCAGCCCGTGTTGATCGCGGTCGCCGCCGGCATCGCGCTGGTCGGCGCGCGAATCTACGCCGGCCGGGGCGGCGCGCTGTTCGCCGCCGTCTTCTTCCTCCTGGTCCGCGGGATGGTCAGCCTGCTCGTCGGGCCCGTCCTCGGCGAGACCACCCCGCGCTTCCCGGAGTACGTCCTCGAGGCGGTGCTGATCGAGCTGGTGGCCCTATGGGTCCCGCCCGAGCGCACGTACCGGTTCGGCGCCTTCGCCGGCCTGCTCGTCGGCACGGTCGGGCTCGCCGGCGAGTGGGGCTGGTCGCACGTCTGGATGCCACTCCCCTGGCCCTCCTCGCTGCTTGCCGAGGCCGCCGTGGCCGCGCCGATCGCCGGGGTGGCGGCGGGGCTCCTGGGCGGGTTCATCGGCAGGGCGTTGACCGCTCCACGCCGACTGCTAGGGGCGCCGGCGCTGGCCCCGGCCGTGGCCGGCTTGGCGGCGATCGTGGCTCTGGTCGGGTTCGGGCTCCACACCGAGGCCGGCGGGAAGGTGACCGCCTCAGTCACCCTGAGCACCGTGCGCCCCGGCCCCGACCGGGAGGTGGCGGCGGCGGTGCGCCTGCGCCCTCCCTCCGCCGGTAGGGACGGGAAGTGGCTCACGGTTACGTCGTGGCAGGGGGGTGGGCTCGTCGTCGATCGGCTGAAGTCCCTCGGGTCGGGCGTCTACCGGACGACCCAGGCGATCCCGGTGTACGGCCAGTGGAAGGCAACGCTGCGCCTGCACCGCGGCCACTCGATCGATGGCATAGCGCTCTACATGCCGAGCGACCCGGCGATCCCGTGGGCGAAGCCCGTCCCCGTGCGACCGCGCCTCACCCAACGGTTCGAGAGCGACCGGCGGCTGCTCCAGCGAGAGCGCAAGCCGAGCGTGCCCGCGGCGCTGCCCGCGATCGGGTACACCGTCGTCGGCTCGATCGTGGCCGGGCTCGTCCTGCTGCTCGGGTGGGCCCTGCTGCGCCTGGCCCGGCTCGGCGGCGGGGCGCCGCGGGCCATGCCGCCGGTCGGGACGGGTCGCGCCCGGGGCCGCGAGGCGGTGCCGGCGGGGCGCTGACGATGGCCGCGATGCTCATTGTCTTCGCCCACCACGGGTTGATCGCCGCGCTGTTCTTCGGACCGGCCCTGCTCGTGGTCCTCGGGATCGGCGCGATGGCCCTGCGCGACCGCTGGCGCGGCCGGCGCGGCTAGGGCAGCAGCGGCGGCGCCTCAGGCCCGCAACGCGGCGAGCCGCGCCCGCAGGCGCTCGCGCGTGCCCCGCCGCCGGGGCGTCCGCCTCGCGAGCTGCTCCGCCCGCAGCCGGAGCAGCGCCATGAGCTCATCGCTCGGGCGGAACGGGTCGGCGATCGGGCGCCCCGATCCGAGCGGGAGCGCGGCGACGATACGGGCGTCGGTCTCGGCCACCAGCACCGGCCCCTCCGGCGCCGGCGTGCTGTCGAGCGCCGCGAGGTCGGCGAGCTCCGCGCTGTCCGAAGCGCCGGCGTAGCGGACGGTCACCTGCTCTGGCACCAAACCATTGTGTTGTTCCGAGCGGTACATCTGTAGTACAATGCCCTTCTCTGTGGCCTTCGGACTAGGTTACTCGCCTCTACGGGCTTTTCAATGTCATACAAGATCAAGTTGGCCGATCTGAAGAGGGACGGAGCCGAATCGCTGACCGCACAGCTGGTCGATCGCTTCGCGGCCGCGATCGACTCGGGCCAGCTCGCCCCCGGGGAGAAGCTGCCCCCGACCCGGGCGCTGTCGGCCGAGGCGGGGGTGAACCACCTGACCGCCGCGCGGGTGTATCGGCGGCTCGCCGAGCTCGGTTATGTCACCGCGAGCGTCGGCCGGGGCACGTTCGTACGGGCGCTCGCCCCGGGCGCCGGCGCAGAGCATGGCGACGACTGGCAGGTCTACGCGCTGCCGGAGCGCGAGCTGAGCTACGCCCAGCAGGTGATGTGGGACGCGTTCGACCTTGCCGACGAGGAGGGAATCATCTCGCTCGCCACCGGCTTCCCCTCGCCGGACGCGTACCCGGTCCGCGAGGTCGCGGCCATCGCCGCCGAGGTGCTGGCCGAGGAGGGCGGGCAGGCGCTCTCTTACCTCACCGCCGACGGCCTGCCCTCGCTGCGGGAGCAGCTCGCGCTACGGGGCCGGCGTATCGGCTTCGCCTCCGAGCCCGACGAGATCCTCATCACGTCGGGGGCCCAGCAGGGGATCTCACTCGCCCTGCGGGCGGTGCTCGAACCGGGCGACGTCGTGGTCGTCGAGTCGCCCACCTTCGCGGGGCTCTTGGCGGCGCTGCGCGGCACCGACGCCCGCGTGATCGGGGTGCCGGTGGACGGAGAGGGCTTCGACGTGGCCGGCCTCGAATCGATACTCGCCCGCCACGAGGTCAAGCTGGTGGCGCTCCAGACCGCCTCGCACAACCCAACCGGGCGTGACCTGTCGGCCGAGCGGCGAAGCCGGCTCGCCGAGCTCGCGATCGGGCGCAACCTCTTCGTGCTCGAGGATCACGTCTACGCCGACCTGCGCTTCGAGGGGGAGGCACCGCGTCCGCTCCGCGAGCTCGCCCCGGCGCACGTGCTGTACGTGAACAGCCTCTCGAAGACGGTGGGTGGGGGCCTGCGGCTCGGGTGGATCGCCGCGCGCGGGCCCGTCCGTGAGCGGATCGCGCTCCTCAAGCTCGACGCGGACTTCCACACCGCGACGCTCATCCAGCACATCGCCGCGCGCTATCTCGCCTCCGGCGCCTACGACCGCCACATCCGCCGGGTGACCCCGCTCTATCGCGAGCGGCGTGACGCTCTGCTCGCCTCGCTCGATCGCCACCTGGCCGGAGAGCACCGCACGATCCCGCCGCGCGGCGGCCACCACCTCTGGGTCACGCTCACTCGCCCGATCGACGAGCGCGCTCTCTACTCGCAGGCCCTCCGGAGCGGCGTCACGTTCACGCCGGGCGGCGCCGTGACCGTCGAGCGGCGAAGCCAGACCTCGCTTCGCCTCTCCTTTCCGCGGCTTCGGCCCGAGCAGCTGGACCAGGGCGCCAAGCTGCTGGCCGGCGCCATGCGCGAGGTCCGCCGCCGCTCCCGCCGTTCGGTGGCGGCGCCGATGCCCTAGGGCCTGACTCCCGGTACCTCAGCTGCGCGGCGCGCTCGCCGATGCATACCCGGCCCACGTTGCCGCCCGGCCGGCCGAAGCTCAGGCCCGCCCGAGCAGGCGGCGCAGCCGCTCCCAGAGCACGGAGAAGAAGAGGGAGATACCCCGAACCGGCTTGGCCTGGGCCGGTGGCGGCGCCGGCGCCGCGGCCTCGCCTTCCGCCGCGGCAGCGGGCGCGGGCGCCGGCGTCTCGATCGACCGCTGCAGGCATTGCGCGAAGTCGCGGAGCAGGCGGTTCGAGACGTCCTGGATCATCCCGCCCCGCCCGAAGCGGGCGAGCCGCCCGGTGATCGTGAAGTCGGTCTCCACGTCCACGTGCGTGGTCTCGCCCTCGCCTCGCACCGAGCTGACGATGGTGGCCTTGGCCGAGCCCTGGCCTCGCTTGTCCTGGCCGCTCGCGCTCATCGTCGCCCGCCGCGCGGCCTCGTCGACCTGCTCGAGGTGGAGCTCGCCGCGGTAGGACGCGGTGGTCGGCCCGAGCTTCACGGTGAAGTTCCCCTTGTAGGTGCCGTCGTCGGCCGACTCGGTGATCTCGGCTCCCGGCAGGCACGGCGCCACGCGCTCGATGTCGATGAGCGCCTCCCATACCCGGTCGACCGGGGCCTGTACGTCGAATGAGTGCTCGAGCTTCATGGCTACGCGGGCTGGGACGGTTTCGAGACGGCGGCGCGCACGGCCTCGAGCTCGGCCCGGGTGTCGACGTCTTCACCGCCGCCCAGGTCATCGCAGGGTACCTCGTGGACGCCCATCGACTGCAGTACGTTGCGTACCCCGTGGTCGCCGGTCGCGTCGCGAAGCCGGTCGAACAGGCGTCGCTCGATCAGTACCGGATGCCCCGGCTGACCGCCGTAGGTCGCCCGGATCGCCGGCGCGCTTCCGCGGGCGGCGAGCACTCGCCTGATCGCATCGGGGGAGACCCGCGGCTGGTCGCCGAGAATCACCACCACCGCCTCGGCGTCCGCCATCTCGGCGAGGCCACAGGCCAGAGAGGCGGCGAGCCCATCCGACCAGCTGTCGCAGATCACCGGCTCGGCGCCGTGGAGGCTGACCGAGCCGACCACCTCGTCGGCGCGCGATCCGAGCACGACGACGGTCCGGCAGACCGGCGCGCTCGCCATCGCCGCCAGGGCGTGCTCGAGCAGCGGCCGGCCGTCGAGCTGGGCCAGCTGCTTGCCGCCGCCGAAGCGGCTGCCCGAGCCTGCGGCGAGGACGATCCCTCCGATCACGCACCCACCTCGTGTATGCGCCCCTCCGTGCGGGAGAGGCGTCCGCCCTCGCGGCCGTTCCGCACGGCGACGATCTCCGCCATGATCGAGAGCGCGGTCTCCTCGGGGCCGGCCGCACCGAGGTCGAGCCCGATCGGAGCGGCGAGGCGGTCGACGAGCTCCTCTTCGAGGCCCGCGCCCAGCAGCCGCTCGCGCCGGCGGGCGTTCGCGCGCCGGCTGCCCATCGCGCCCACGTACGGCGCCTCCGAGGGCAACGCCACCGACAGCGCGGCGTCGTCGAGCTTGGGGTCGTGGGTCAAGACGGCCACGTAGGTGGCCCGGTCGATGCCCCCGATCCGGGCAAACGCCTCTTCGGGCCACGCCACTATCACCTCCTCGGCGTCCGGGAAGCGCTCCCGGGTGGCGAACTGGGAGCGGGGGTCGGATACGTACGGGCGCCAGCCGGCCGCCCGGGCGAGGTGGCAAAGGGCGGCCGAGTAGTCGACCGCCCCGAAGATCACGAGCCGCGGCGCAGGGGCGGTCACGTCGACGAACAGCGAGACCCCGCTCTCTTCGCGGAGCTCCGAGCGCTCCGCCCACATGAGCTCCTCGGCGGCGGCGGTCGCGACCCGATCGAGCTCCTCGTCTCCCAGCGACCCAAGCCGCCCGCCGTCGGCGCGCACCAGCAGCTTCGACCCGACCTCGGCGCCGCCCCCCTCGGCTGCGACCACGGTCACGAGCGCCGCCCGCCCATCGTCGGCCGCCGCGCGCGCGAACTCGGCCTGCGGCGTCACCGCGAGAACTCCTCGACGTACACGTCGATCTCGCCTCCGCAGGGAAGGCCGACGTCCCACGCCTCGGAGTCGGCGATCCCGAAGTGCAGAAGCCGCGGCGCGCCGCCCTTGAGCACTTCGGTGGCGGCCTCTACCACGGCTCCCTCGACGCAACCGCCGGACACCGCCCCGGAGACCTCGCCGCTCTCGTTGACGGCCATCTTCGCCCCGGGCGGCCGCGGGGCGGAACGCTTCACGTTGACGACGGTCGCGATCGCGACCCGATCCCCGCGCTCGCTCCAGCTGCGGACGTCGTCCAGGATCTCCTTCATCACTCCTCCTCCGAGGGCAACAGTTCCCCGTTGGCCCTCATCCGATTCCTTTCTCCATCAGCTCGGCAAGCTCCTCCAGCGAGGCCAGCGAGTTGCCGGCCAGGAAGTGGTCCACGTGGGGCAGCGCGGCGCGCATGCCGCGGGTCAGCGGCTCGTAGGCGGGATCGGCCTTCAGTGGGTTGAGCCACACCACGAGATGGGCGCACCGCCGAAGCCGCGCCATCTCCCCGCTCAGCAGCGCGGGGTCGCCCTGGTCCCAGCCGTCCGAGAGGAGGACCACTACGGCGCCACGGCCGAGCCGGCGCCCGTGCTCGCGATTGAGCGTGGCCAGCGCATCGCCGATCCGGGTTCCGCCGGACCAGTCGTGCGCGGCGGCGGTGGCCCGATCGAGGGCGCGGTCCGGGTCCCGGGATTCGAGCTCGACGGTCACCCGGGTGAGGCGGGTGCCGAACACGAACGCCTCCACG